>JALZFJ010000030.1 GCA_030867425.1 Actinomycetota bacterium
GCGGTGGGGATGAACATCTGGCGGCAGGGGATGGAACTGTTGAAGGAGGGGCGGGACGCGGTCAGCGTCCCGTTCGACATCCACCAAAAGGGCCAGCATCTCGGGGTCGGGTTCTGGGGGGCCGGGCGCGGCTACGTCAGCCACCACATGATGATCGAGGACGGGGTAGTCACGAACTACCAGATCGTCACCCCCTCGACCATCAACGCCTCGCCGCGCGATCCGTGGGGCACCCCGGGGATGTACGAGATCGCCGTGCTAAACACCCCGATCCTGGAGGAGAGCAGCGCCGAGAGCTTCCAGGGGATAGATATCCAGCGGACCATCCGCTCGTTCGACCCCTGCATGCCGTGTACGACGCACATCCACACGGATCACGGGGTCATCACGCGCGAGGTGAATACCTGCGCCTGTGGGGCCGACGACTAGTGATCCTCGTCGCCGGCGTCGGCTATCAGCACCTGAGCGACCTCTCCTTTGGGCCCAAGCTGGTGGAGCGGCTGCGGGGCTTGGACTGGCCGGATGATGTCTGCGTAGAGGACTTCGGCTATGGGCCCATAGTCATCCTCGATTGGTTCGAGGAGAGCCCGGGGAAGAAGTTCGAGCGTGCCATCCTCGCCGGAGCCGTCGAGCGCGGTCGGTCGCCGGGGACTCTGGTCACCTACGCCTGGCTCGAGAGCTCGCCCGACCCCGAGCTGGTGCAAGAGCGAGTGTCAGAGGCGCTAACCGGGGTCATAAGCCTGGATAACCTCCTGATCGTCGCGCAACACTTCGGGGCTTTGCCCCCCAACACGTCCGTGGTGGAGCTCGAGCCGGTGGAGAAGGAGTGGGGCTCGGAGTTGAGCGCTCCCTGCGAGGAGCGGCTGGAGGAGGCCGTGGAGTGGATCCGGCGCGAGGTCCACTCCGGTGGAGAACACACCGGGAACGGCCGGCATAAGGAGGTGCGTAACACGTGAGCGAGAGGACGTTCGATCCGGTAAGCGCATTGCGCTGCCGGGATGACATCCTACAAGCGATGTACTGGATGAGGGGCGAGGGTTTCGGAGAGGAGGCCGACGCCGGGATGCTGCAGAGCTTCCTGGTCGTGGACGAGGCTCTGTTACGGGAGCAGCTCGAGATTCTAGTGGAGGAGGGCTACCTAGGGGAGTCCGGCGGACGCTTCCGGCTAAGCGCCTTAGGCGTGAAGGAGGGCGGCCGGCGCTTCGCCGACGAGTTCACAGACCTCCAACACACGGCCCACGGGGACTGTGGACCCGACTGCCCGCACTGCAAGGGCATCTCGCGCGACGCCTGTGTCCACTGCGCCCCGGACGGCGGTGGAGCGTAGATCATGTCCCCCTCGAAGAAAGAACTGCCCGTGGTCCAGGTCGCGCAGCCGGCCTCGCAACCGACTCCCTCGGGGCTCCCCGCCGAGTTCCAGCATCTTCTGCAGTGGATAGGGACCGGCCTTGAGCGGATGGAGGAGATAGAGGAAGAACAGACGCGCGAGGAAGTCTTTGCCCTCCTGGAGGGGATAGACGTCCTGCACCGGCAGTCCCTGGGGCGGCTGCTGGAACTCGTCGCCGTCCTCGGGGGCCAGGGGCTTGTCGAGCGTATATCGCAAGACCCGATGGTGCACACCCTGCTGGAGATGTACGACCTCCCGGAGGCTGACGAACGGACGCAGGTGGAGCGCGCGTTGGAGAATGTCTACCCGTACTTCCGCTCCCACGGGGGGAAGTTGGAGCTTCTGGGGGTAGAGAAAGGGGAGGTCCGGGTGCGCCTCTCGGGCTCCTGCGAGGGTTGTCCGGGTACGGCGACGACCCTCAAGCGGGTGGTCGAAGAGGCCTTGCATGAGGGGTTCCCGGGCTTCAGGGAGCTGGTGGCGGAGGAGCCGCCGCCCAAGCAGGAGAAGCCGATTCAGCTCGGAAGCCGACCCCTACGTCGCCCGCGCTGGGTCTCGGTGGGGCGTCTTGAGGACCTCGAACCGGGAGAGATAAGGGCCCTGCGACCGGAGGGCACACCCCTGCTCCTGGTACGCCTGGATGGGGAGGTCTACGCCTACCGGAACGGTTGCCCGCCGGGGAGCGCCCTCACGCTGCACCTGGGGCGGTTGGAAGGCACTACCCTTGTCTGCCCCTGGCACGGCTGCCGCTACGACGCCCGGACCGGCAAGCGCCAAGACGATGAAGAGAAGCTGCCGGTGATGCCGGTTGCGTTGCAGGATGGAGAGATAAAGGTCGCTATGGGGGTGGAAGAGGTAGAACCGCGGTGAAGCCCCGGGTACTGGTGGCCGGGATGGGCAACGACCTGCGTCAGGACGACGGCTTCGGGATAGTGGTAGTCCGGCGGTTCTTCGAGGAAGGCGTGCCGGAGGGCGTCCGGTTGTACGAGTCCGGGATCGCCGGCATCGGGCTGGTCCAAGAGCTTATGGACGGCTACGAAGCCCTCGTCATCGTGGACGCCACGGACCGGGGCGAGGAGCCTGGCACGGTCTACCTGCTGGAGGTGGAGGTCCCCGATCCGGAGGAGTTCACCGAGAAGAGTCGGCAGGAGTTCCTGGCCGACACGCATCTGACTGTGCCTTCGAAAGCCCTGACCCTGGCGCGAGCCCTCAAGATCTTGCCCCCGAAAGTGTACATCCTGGGCTGCCAGCCGAAGGAGCACGAACTGGGGATGGACCTGAGCGAACCTGTTGAGAGAGG
>JALZFJ010000068.1 GCA_030867425.1 Actinomycetota bacterium
CGATGCGGTGGTCGTCGGCTCGGGACCGAACGGCTTGGCTGCCGCCGTGGAGTTGGCACGAAACGGCCGCTCCGTACTCGTGCTGGAAGCCGAAGACATGGTGGGCGGAGGTACCCGCTCAGCGGAACTCACGTTGCCCGGCTTTGTCCACGACGTAGGCTCGGCCATACACCCCCTCGGCTACGCTTCGCCCTTCTTCAGCACCCTGCCTCTAGCAGAACACGGCCTCGAGTGGGTCCACCCGCCTGCCCCTTTGGCACATCCCTTCGACGACGGCGCCGCCGTCCTCGAACGCTCGGTACCGGAGACGTCTGAACACCTGAGCTTCGATGCTGCGGCATACCGGAAGTTGATGGGCCCCATTGCCCGCGACTGGGAGAGGCTCATCGGCTCCCTGTTAGGCCCGCCGCGGCTCCCTCGTCACCCGTTTGCGCTTGCCCGCTTCGGCCTACGTGCCATGCGTTCCGCCCGCGGACTCGCCGAAGGCCTGTTCGAAGGTGAGAAGGCTCGGGGCCTCTTCGCCGGAAACGCCGCCCACTCCTTTTTGCCGATGGAGCAGGCGCCGAGCGCGGCGTTCGGCCTCGTCCTCAGCGCTTTAGGTCATGCCAGCGGCTGGCCCTTCCCGAAGGGCGGCTCGCAGAAGATAGCCGACGCGTTGGTCTCTTACCTGCGCTCATTGGGCGGCGAGGTGTACACGGGGTTCCGTGTTGGCTCCGTCAAGGAGGTGCCCCGGACGAGAACGGTCCTCTTCGACGTGACGCCGCGGCAGCTCCTAAAGATCGCGGGGGAGCACTTCACCGCTTCTTACCGGCGCGCCCTCGAGCGGTACCGCTACGGTCCCGGGGTCTTCAAGGTAGACTTCGCTCTAGACGGCCCGATTCCCTGGAGGGCGGAGGAGTGTCTCCGCGCTGGGACCGTGCACCTCGGCGGGACTCTGGATGAGGTCTCCGCCGGGGAAGCCGCCATCTCGCGCGGCGAACACCCCGAGCATCCGTTTGTTCTCCTGGCCCAGCAGAGTCTTTTCGACCAAACGCGCTCTCCCAAGGGCAAGCACACCGTATGGGCCTACTGCCACGTCCCCAACGGTTCGACCTTCAACATGACGGAGCGCATAGAGGATCAGATAGAGCGCTTCGCTCCTGGCTTCAAAGATCGCATCCTGGCCAAGAGCACATTGGGCCCGGCGGACCTGGAGCGCACCAACGCCAATTACGTAGGCGGTGATATCAACGGCGGTCTCCAGGACTTCCGCCAGCTCTTCACCCGCCCCGTCCTTAGCCTCACGCCGTACTCGACGCCCGCTCGCGGTCTCTACCTCTGCTCTTCCTCGACACCGCCTGGCGGCGGCGTCCATGGCATGTGCGGCTACTTCGCCGCACGCGCCGCCCTCGCAACCACGCTGCGCTAAACTTGCATCCCTTTGTTCTGCCGTGGGCGATATAATGCAACGGGAAAAGTTCGGGGAAAGGAAGGCCGGCCGCTTGTCGACGGCCTGGGGCAAGAGCCACGAAAGGGGCAAGAGTTTGACCGAGAAGGCGCAGGCGATGGAGAAAGGTCAGGCCACGGGCAACGATAGCCTGACGGTGACGGACAACCGCACGGGCAAGAGCTACGATGTCGAGATCACGGATGGCACCGTACGGGCGATGGATTTCCGCCAGATAAAGGTCAATGATGACGACTTCGGCCTCATGACCTACGATCCCGGCTTCACCAATACGGCGAGTTGCCGAAGCAATATCACCTACATCGACGGCGAGAATGGCATCCTTGAGCACCGGGGCATCCCCATCGAACAACTCGCCGAGAACTCCAGCTTTTTGGAAGTCGCCTACCTGCTCCTCTACGGACACCTGCCCAACCAGAAGGAGCTCGACGACTGGATCTACGAGGTCACCCACCACACCTACGTCCACGAGAACATCAAGGACTTCATGGACGGTTTCCGTCACGACGCGGACCCTACGGGCATGTTGCTCGCGTCGGTAGGCGCGCTCTCTACCTTCTACCCGGAAGCCCGGGACGTGAACGACGAATTCCAGCGTCACGTCTCGGCGGTGCGTCTGATCGCGAAGATGCCCACCCTTGCCGCGTTCGCCTACCGCCACAGCCTCGGGCTCCCCTACGTCTACCCGGACAACGAACTCTCCTACACGGGGAACTTCCTCTCGATGCTCTTCAAGATGGCCGAGCCCCGCTACGAGCCCGACCCCAGGATAGAGAAGGCCCTGGACGTGCTCTTTATACTCCACGCCGACCACGAGCAAAACTGCTCGGCGGCGGCGGTGAGGGTGGTGGGGAGCGCCATCAACGACCCCTTCACCTCCGTCGCCGCTGGCGTCGCCGGGCTCTACGGGCCCTCGCACGGCGGGGCGAACGTGGCGGTCCTCAAGATGCTCCAGAGGATAGGTTCGCCGGACAATATCCCCGACTTCCTCGAGGGCGTAAAGCAGGGTGAGGAACGCTTGATGGGCTTCGGGCACAGGGTCTACAAGAACTACGATCCGCGGGCCCGAATAATCCGCAGCCACGTGGATGAGGTCTTGGAGGCGACGAACAAAGAGAGCCCGCTGCTCGATATCGCTATAGAGCTCGAGAAGCGCGCCCTCGACGACGAGTACTTCACCAGCCGCAAGCTCTACCCCAACGTCGACTACTGGTCGGGGATCATCTACGAGGCGATGGGTATCCCCACGGGCGCATTCACCGTGATGTTCGCCATAGGACGGACCCCCGGCTGGACGGCTCAGTGGCTGGAACTGATGAACGACGAGGAGTTCAGGATCGCCCGTCCCCGCCAGATCTACACCGGCCCCCATGACGTGGACTACGTCCCGGTGAACGAGCGGTAGCCTTAAGGTCAACCCCTACCGCGCCGGCTCCCGAGTTTATCTCGGGAGCCCACGTTTTCTTCATTTCGCACCACCGCGTCGTACAGCTTTTTCTGGCACTCCAGGGTTCCCTGTGGACCGCCTGCTGCGAAGTTTCTGGCGTGTTAGTCTCGCCGAGAACGGCCTCTCGTCTACGGTCAGTATGTACATAAGAGTATTCATCGGCGTCCGGGCGAGCACCGCCCGACCAAGCGTGCCCGTTTTTACGATCCGGCGTATGTTTATCCCATTGCGGCGGTAGGGTAGGCCTTAAAAACGTGAGAGCAGTCGTCGCAAGGAGTAGTGCATCATGACGGACGACCAGGGGTTAAGAGAGCTCGAGGAGAAATACGAGGATTACAAGGTCTACGACAACGCGGGCGAGAAGATAGGTAAGGTCGACGATCTCTTCGTGGACGAGGCCGACCGCGAAGAGTACATCGGCGTCAAGATGGGCCTCTTTGGGCTCAGCGGTACGACATTGATCCCTATGGAGATCGCGCGCGTCAACGAGCGAGACAAGACCATAGAGGTCTCAGAGTCCAAGGACAGGGTCAAAGACTCCCCAAAGTTTAGCGACGACGACGAGATCACCCCCGAGTACGAGGACAGGATCAGGCGTCACTTCGGCCTCGAGAGTCACGAGCTCTCAACGGAGCGTGGCTCCTACGGCCGCTACGCTGGCTCCGGGGCGGGCAGGGCCACGGAGGGCGCGACGTTGGCCGAGGGCGGCATGCCCCGGGACGAGCGCGACGCTGAGGATAGAGACCCCGCGTCCACGATGAGCGGTGACGAGGCTCGTGAGCGAATGGATCGCGAGTCATACGAGGATCGGGACCGCACGGAGGATGAAGGTTATCGTCGCGAAGGCAGCCCTAGTGAGCCTGGCGTGCGCGGGGATCTCGGTCCTTCCGGCTCGGAGCTCGGTGAGCCGGCCCGCGAGGGGATGACCCGGGGCGACGAGGAAAGCCGCACCAGCGACGAGAGCTACCGCGAGGGGCTTCGCGAAGGGTTTCGTGAGGGGTACCACGAGGGGCTCCGCGAGAGCAGGGGCCGGGACGAAGGCTACGCCGATCGCGCGGGCAGCGCCGAAGGTACCGAACGCTCTGGTATGCCCACAGACCACTCCGAAGAGTACCGGGGAACGCCGCAGCGCTCGGACGAGGGCGAAGAAAGCGGCGT
This sequence comes from Actinomycetota bacterium, assembly GCA_030867425.1. Lineage (GTDB taxonomy): Bacteria > Actinomycetota > Rubrobacteria > Rubrobacterales > Rubrobacteraceae > Rubrobacter_F. The sequence continues at coordinate 4,053 of JALZFJ010000068.1, forward strand.
CGCCAGGGTGTGGCGGCGCGTCCGACGCTAAGACTTAGAGTCGGACGACCCCCGAACCGCCTCGACTCGCGATCTACTCAGGGAACGGGCACGGCCCGCCCGGGGAGGATCGGGGGGAACAATATGAGGGCCCGCATCGCGCGGGCCCTCTTTCTTGCTTGAAGCTCTGGCCGAACTATTACCTTGGGTCTTCACGGCGAGACGGGGTCTGCCCGAGATACGCGAATTCCCTTGTATAATAGTGACGTGCGGCTCCATCCGTTTTCGCGTAGGGGAGGATCTGTTTGGCACGTTGGCGGCATCTTGAGCCCGGGGCGGATGTCGTCTCGGAGCTCGCGCAGGCTGCGGAGGTGGACCTTCTCTGCGCGCGCGTCCTGGCGAACCGGGGCGTAACTCCCGAGGCCGCCCCCGGTTTTCTCTCGCCCTCGTTGAAGACCTTAGGAGCGCCGGAGGAAGAGGCGTGGCGCGTGGCGGCTCAGCGGGTCGTGCGAGCCATCGAAACCGGCGAGAGAATCGGTGTCTTTGGCGACTACGATACGGATGGAATTACCGCGGCTGCCGTTCTGTATCTGGCTCTCTCCCGTTACACGAACAACCTGCTGGTCAAGCTCCCGACACGCCAGACGGGGTACAGCCTCCTCGAGCCATACGTGCGGGACCTCTTCGCCGAAGGGGTAGATCTGCTAATCACCGCTGACTGCGGCGTCTCGAATAAAGCGGAAGTCGAGCTGGCGAGCTCTTTGGGGATGGATGTGATCGTGACGGACCATCACATCCCGCCCGAGGACCCACCCGACGCGGCCGTCGCCCTCCTCGACCCTAAGCTCTGGGAACCCGAGGACCCATTAGCGGGTGTTGGCGTCGCCTGGAAATTCGTTTGGGCGGTCGCCAGAGGGCTCGAAGACCCAGACGGGAGGACCCATATCGGCAAGCTCCTGGACCTCGTCTCGATAGGGACGGTGGTGGACATAGCGCCGCTCGTCGGTGACAATCGGGCCCTGGCCTCGATGGGCCTCAAGCACATGAACCGCTCGCTCTCTTTGGGAAACGTCCGGCCCGGCATCGGGGAGCTCGTGAAGGTGGCGGGGGTGAGGGGCGCCTTAAGCGAGGAGGATCTCGGCTGGAGGCTCGGGCCGCGCCTGAACTCCATAGGCAGGATCAAGAATCCCAAGCCTGCCCTGGACCTGCTCCTCACTGAAGACCACCGCGAAGCCTTACAGATAGCTTCGCTCCTCAACCAGCTCAACTCCGAGCGACAGATCAGAACTCGTTACGCGGTGGAGAGAGCCATGACCGAGGTAGAACCCGAGCAGGACTTCAAGGTCGTCGTCACGGACGAGACGGGGGGGCTTGCGGGGCTGGTGGCGGGCAAGGTCGCGGCGGCGACGGGACGACCGACCGCCATCCTCAACCGGCGAGCGGACGGGTCTTACGGTGGGTCTGCGAGATCTGGGGAGACGGACGTGGACCTCTACGGGGCCCTGCACGAGGTGCAGCACCTCTTGGGCGAGTGGGGTGGGCACCGCAAGGCGGCGGGGCTCTCGATCAAGTCCGGCAACTTCGACGCCTTCGTAGCGGGGGTAAACGGCGCGGTGCGGACACAGCTCGAAGAAAACCCAGAGCTCTTCAGCCCTCCTTTGGAGATAGACGCGGAGGTGCCTTTGGAGAGCCTGTCAAACGGAGTTCTAGACTGGCACAAAAGGCTTGCGCCGTTCGGGAGCGGGAACTACCGGCCGGTCTTCGTCTCGGCCGGGTTGCGGGTCGAGGGGGCGCGGCGACTCTGGGAGGGGATGAACCTCTTGCGTCTCAAAGGCGGGGTTTCGGCGAAGCTCGCGGGGCCTCTCGAGGCGGTGCCTGAGGGCTCTTTCGGCGCAGCGTACACGGTGGGTCAGAACGCCTTTACCAGAGAGGTAGAGCTCGAGATAGTGGACTGGAAGCGGGAGTAGGGGGCGCTCTTGAACGCTGTAGGGGTAGACGTTGGGGGAACGAAGATCGCTGCGGGTGTGGTGACGCCGGAGGGCGAGATCCTGAACGAGGTCAGGTACCCCACGGCGGCCGGTCGTGAGCGCTTGGTCTCGAGCATCGCCCGGGCCATTGTGGAAGCCAGGGACCAATACGAGGTCGGTGGGGTCTGTCTTGCTGTGCCCGGGACCGTGCTCTCGGCTGAGAACAAGGTAAGCGACTCGCCCAACCTGCACGCGATCGAGGGCATCCCCCTGAAAGACGAGCTCGAGGAGAGGACGGGGCTAACCGCTACGGTCGAGAACGACGCCAACGCCGCGGCCTGGGGCGAGTTCCGGTTCGGGGCGGGAAGCGAGGTTGATCACCTCATCTTCCTCACCCTGGGCACCGGGGTCGGAGGCGGCGTGATCTCCCACGGCATCCTCTTGCGGGGTGCGCAAGGGGCGGGCGGAGAGCTCGGGCACGTGACTATTCAGGCTACGGGTCCGCGGTGCGCCTGCGGCAACCACGGTTGTTTGGAGGCTCTGGCGTCGGGGACGGCGATAGCGCGCCGCGCCCGCGAGGTCGCCAGCGAAAAATCCGACTCGGCCTTGGGCAGGCTTGCTGTCGAGCGTAAGGTCATAGGGGAGGACGTCACGGAGTTGGCCCGAGGGGGGGACGCGGCAGCACTGGAGGTGTTGGAGGAGACCGGGACGTGGCTCGGCATCGGGCTCGCCGGGTTCATCAACGTCTTCAACCCGGAGGCCATCGCCATCGGAGGGGGAGTCGCTAGGGCGGGAAACTTGATCCTGGACGCCGCCCGTCGGGAAGTCCGCCTCAGGGCCACGTCTCCCGGGCGCGACCTCGTGGAGATCAAAGAAGCAACTTTGGGCGCCGAGTCTGGCGTCCTGGGCGCCGGCGCTTTAGCCCGCGATGAGTCCGGCGAGTATGTGCTTGGTTCCTAGAAAAAGCTTCCTTTGGCCCTCGTAATCGTACCGACGCCAATAGGCAACCTGGAAGATATAACCCTACGAGCCCTCCGAACCCTGCGCGAGGCGGATCTCATCGCCTGCGAGGACACCCGCCGTACGGGCCGCCTTCTCGCCCACTACGAGATAAAGAAACCCCTCGCTGCCTACCACGAGCACAACGAAGACCGTCTCGCCCCCCAGCTCGCCGAGAAAGCCCGCACGGCGCTCGTAGCGCTAGTCTCCGACGCTGGCACACCCTTAGTCTCCGATCCTGGCTACCGGCTCTTGCGGGCCTGCATCGAGGCTGGAGTTGAGGTAGAGGCGCTGCCGGGGCCCTCGGCGGCGATGACGGCGCTCGTCGCTTCAGGGCTGCCGACAGACAAGGTAGTGTTCTTGGGCTTCCTGCCGCGCAAGGGACGCGAGCGCGAAGAAGTCCTCGGGCGGCTCGGGCGCGAGGAGGCGACGTTCGTTTTTTTCGACTCACCGCATCGGCTGGCGAAGACGCTAAAGGAGCTGCCCGCGGGGGTGCCGGTTGCGGTGTGTAGAGAGCTGACGAAGCTACATGAAGAGGTGTTCCGGGGGACGGCTGGTGAGGGCGTTGAACGCTATGCCGAGGGAACGCGAGGGGAGATCGTGCTCGTTGTCCGGGGCGGGACGGAGAAAGAACCGGCAGATTTCGAGAAGGTCGTCGAGAGGGCGCGGGCATACGTCGAGCGAGGCGCGAGCCCGTCGAGAGCGGCTGCCCGAGCGGCCAGGGAAACGGGTCGCAAGCGTGGCGAGGTCTACGACTCGTTGGTGGATTCTAACAGGCAGCGTTCGGCTGTCGGCGACCAGCAAGAATCGGAAAGCTGAGGGCTTACGGTTGAGGGCTGACGACTCTATAATGCCCCTCGTG
>JALZFJ010000094.1 GCA_030867425.1 Actinomycetota bacterium
ACAGAAGGAAGTACGATGCTAGAAAGACATTAGAAGCCTTTGGCAACAGGCTTAGGGATGAGACCGATCTAGAGAGGATCTCAGAAGATCTAGTGGGGGTAGTAGATGAGACTATGCAACCTTCTCACGTCTCTTTATGGCTAAGTAGTTTCCCTGCTTCTCCTCCTAACAGCTCAGAAGGAAGTAGTGAGGTTAGAAGCAGTATGCAAAGTGAACCTCCTCCTCAGTGGTTTCTCAGAAACTACCCCTTGTCGACAATCTGGTGAATAGGCCATGTTCTGTGGCTTCTATCGCGCACGGAGTTCGCGCCGGAACTCACGAGACTGCACCGTCTCGAAGGCGGCCAGCGCGCACAGTAGCACCGCGAGGATGGCGAGGGTGATGAGGGCGGGAACCGACACCGCTACGGGGATTAGCGCGCAGCAGAGGATTGCCACCACCAACCTGGGAACGCTTACGCTCCTTACGTCGCGTAGCCTAAAGGCGTTATGTCCGAGAAAGATAAAGGGCGACGCCGCCGCACAGCGCTACAGCCGGGATGGTCTCCAGGGGATCCCCGACGTGGGCCAGGGTCTTCTTGATGCCCAGAGCGACCAGGACGATGCCGGCTACCATCGGCAGGTGCAGGTAGCTGTAGGCGTCTCGCGCAAGCCTCGCCCGCTCCTCCCCCTTCGCTGCGGAGAGCCTACGCCCGGCGACCAGCATAACGAGGTCGAAGTAGGCCCACCAGAGGGCCGCGGCGAGCGCGATCCCTAGCACGGCGGCGACCACGACCCCTACCCCGATCGTCAGCCCCGAGGCCCCGATACCGAGCGCCACGATCGACTCGCCGAGGGCTATGATCACTATGAGGCTGTAGCGCTCCACGAAATGCTCCGCGTGAACCCGGAAGCCCGACACACCGCGGACTAACGATACGCCCATGTCGATCGCGAGCGCAGCCGCCCAGAGTGTGCCCTGGGCGAAGCCGTCCACGAACCCGGCCGGGATGAGCAGCACCGGGGCGCCCAGAAAGCCCGGCGCGAGGCGGAGGATGGCCTGGTGTGTCTCCGGCGTGTTACCGGTGGCGAGCACGAATAGGACCACATGCAAGAGTCGCACGACGAAGTATGCCAAGCCGAAGAGCACCCCATACTCGCCGAAGGCGTCGGGAACGGCGAGCGAGGCTACCAGCATGGCCGCCGTCGAGGTGAGGATTACCAACCGTGCGGGGATCACTTCCTCGGCCGGCACGGCGTTGGTCAGCCATGAGTATCCACCCCACGCCCACCACAACACCGCCAGCAGCGCGGCGCCCTGCAGCATTCCTATCCATGTGAGATGGTCGGCGAGAAAGCCGGTTACCTGGGTGAGGGCGAAGACGAAGACCAGGTCGAAGAACAGCTCGAGAGGGGTGACGCGCCGCTCGGCGAAATCCCCACCCTCCATCGCAGCACGCGCTGTGCCTTCCGTGCTCATCCGATACCTCCTGTTGTCTTCCTGTCTCCGTGCCGATGCGCATATTGTGTCATCAGCGGCGAGATTCCTGTACCGCCCGAACGTCTAGTTTCTGCAGAACCGGTTAGCGTTTTGGCGAGCGGGCAGCCGCGGACTTGGCAGAACGCTTCTACTCTCACGGTTGGCCCCTGAGCAGCTCACGAACGCGCAACCATTAGCGCAGCGCCACCTCTACCTCCGACTTCTTGCCCAATGTGGCGGAGAGGCGGACCTTCGGGGCGTTGTCAGTTTGTACTACCCTCGGAGAAGTGCTAGCTACCCACGCCCCTGGCAACAGCCCACAGCGCGATGCGACGCCATAAGATGGTGTGATAACTCTCGGCCGGTAGGAACCGCTAAGACGCGAGGAATTTCAGCTGGAGCAGAATGTTTATGCTGGGTCGCGCAATAGAGATTTCCGTGAACACTAACGAGCCTGTGTAAATCTTGATTCCCTTTACTGACCCCTATTCGGGTGCCGAGAGCGCCGTTTTCGGGCGTTTTGAGCCCGGTTCAAGCCCCTGATTGGGCTAACAGCGGCTTTTTCAACGGGCTGGCACCTTGTCGGTAATTCGCTGAATAGGGGCAGCGGGGCAGCACCTTACAGGCGCCGTAGGCGCAAAGGGTTTCGGCTAACACACTTAATGGTAACTAGGAGGCGTTTATGAAGGAACTGCACAGTGAAATAGAGATCAACGCCCCCGCACAGCGCGTGTGGGAAGTGCTGACCGACTTCGCCTCCTACCCTCGGTGGAACCCATTCATCCGCCGGGCCAGCGGCGTGCCTAGGACCGGGGAGCGCCTCGAAGTTCGCATCGAGCCTTCCGAGTCTAGAGGCATGACTTTCCGCCCCAAGGTCCTCAATGCCGAGGCTAACCGCGAGCTGCGGTGGCTGGGTCACCTATTGGTGCCGGGTCTGTTCGACGGCGAGCACTCCTTCACCATCCAGCCGCTGGGAGAGAACCGTGTACGGTTCGTCCAGAGAGAAGCCTTCAAGGGCTTGCTCGTTCCCCTGTTCAGGCGCAGCCTGGAAAGTAATACGCAGCGTGGATTCGAGGAGATGAACCGCGCTCTCAAAGAGCGAGCCGAGGTACCTTTCACAGGCCATTAACGTCCAAACCTCGGAGAATATCCCTGCAAGGTAGTACGGTGAATTAGGTCAAGAGGAAGGGGCGGACTGCGTAGAGCCCCAGCCCCAGACATAGGGACTGTTAGCGTTAGTGAGCAGCTCACGAGCACCTACAGCTAGACCAGCGCCAGCTCGAACTCCGGCTCGTCACTCAGCGTGGCGGAGAAGCGGACCTTTACCAAAGCATTGTTACTTTGTGCACCACACCGAAAACGGCAAGATAACGGCATCATACATAGTCTCAGACGCCATGAGCGTCATGTAACAGCTGGGAGCATCGTAGCGGTTCATCTTCAGAAGTGGCGAGTGTTTCAAGCCACGCCACGAAGGGGCCCGCCGCTTGGCTCAAGCATGGACCGCACCAGTGACGCAATTGCGAAACGCTTTCAGAAGGGTATCCCCGCCTCTTCGGAGAAATGCACGAAAAGGTGGGGACTTCTCGGGGGCGTTTGGTCACGTACAAACTCGGGGAATAGCAGGGCAAAGAAAAAGCCGAAGAACCGACGAGCTGAAACACTAAACGACGGCCTGTGGTACGGTTCGTAAAACTGGTAGCAAAGACGTTAACGAGGCGGTGAAAAGGAGATCATGACTAACCGGCTGACGCAAGAGACGAGCCCGTACCTGTTGCAGCACAAGGACAACCCCGTGGACTGGTACCCGTGGGGGGAAGAAGCTTTGGAGAGGGCCCGGGCCGAGGACAAGCCCATCCTGCTCTCCGTCGGTTACTCTGCCTGCCATTGGTGCCACGTCATGGAGCGGGAGTCCTTCGAGGACGAGGCGACCGCGGAGATAATGAACAAGCACTTCGTCAACATCAAGGTCGACCGCGAGGAGCGCCCGGATATAGACTCGATCTACATGTCTGCCGTCCAAGCGATGACGCGCCACGGGGGCTGGCCGATGACGGTCTTTATGACCCCCGACGGCGCCCCGTTCTATGCCGGCACCTACTTCCCACCGACCCCGGCCCGTGGCATGCCCTCGTTTAAGCAGGTTCTTATGAGCCTCGCCGATGCCTACGAGAACCGTCGCGAAGAGGTTCTGAGAAGCGCCGAGAACGTCCGCGGGTTTTTGCAGGAGGCGACCACCGCCTCCGTCCAGAAGAGCGAGGTCTCCGAGGACCTCTTGAACCACGCGG
>JALZFJ010000126.1 GCA_030867425.1 Actinomycetota bacterium
CTTAGAAGCTTAGAGGCACAAGAAGAGCCGGGGTTGAATTAGACCCCGGCTCTTCTTGCAGCGCGTGTGAACTCGGTTAGCCCCGGTCCTCTAGTTTCGAGAGGAGCGTCGTTTCTAGGCCACTCGGTTTAGCCAGCCCATACGGGGCCCTAGCAGCCAGCTGTGCTTGCGCTTATCGACACAGGGTTGTTGCCTGCGAACGCCTCCTGCCCCGGTACTCCCGTGTGGACATCCTCGTGGAAATTCGTAAAGGCGGGTTGATGAGCGGCGCAGCCTATGCCTCCGGCGACCTCGTGTGTCCCCGCCGGCGTGGTCAGGAAATGCTGGTGAGGAGGGACCTGGGCTAGTGCTGGCAGCGCACTGAACGCCATCATCGCCGCCATGACCAACGCCACCGTAAACAACAATAGTAAGCGCCTCAACATGCGCTACCTCCTTTTCTGTGAGGTAGCCGGTTGCACCACTGGCTCTGTCCATCCCATAGGTGCCCAAACAACTTGAGGACGTCCTTCTTAGCCTCTACCCCTTCTTGCTTTGGTATATACGCAGCAAAGTGAGGTCGTGGATCGTGAGGCATCGCTATTAAAGAGCACGTTCATACAGACTAGTAGGAGGGGTGCTGCACCGTTACCTCTATTCACCTCTCTCATCCTTCGCCTGGGTGTTTTCCCTGCAAAAGGGCATAAACGAGAGCGGAGGAGGAGGGATTCGAACCCTCGATACCCCGTTCAGAGGTATAACACCTTAGCAGGGTGCCGCCTTCAACCACTCGGCCACTCCTCCGGACGAGGGGAGTATACCAGAGAGCGCAGGTTAGACACAGCGTCTTAGCGTTAACCCTGAACGTTCTTCTGTTGGTCGTCCGCGAGGATGTCGGGTTTCTCGTTCGCGGGCTCGGCGTCGAGAACCTGCTTGCCGGAGATCTCCTCCTTCATACGCACCAGCGTGGCGTTGAGCTCGGCGCCGAAGAGAATAGTAAGAGAGGAGATGTAGAGGTAGAGGAGCAGGACGATGACGGCGCCGATGGAGCCGTAGGTCACGTCGTAGGATCCGAAGTTCGAGACGTAGAAGCGGAAGCCCAGGCTGGCCAGGACCCAGAGGAGCACCCCGACTAAGCCGCCTGGCGTAATCCAACGGAAAGGCTGTCCGGCGTCGGGAGATATATAGTAGATGAGCGCGATGGTGAACACCATGAAGAAGAGCGCTACTGGCCAGCGCGCTATGTTCCACACCAACTCGAAGACGCCTCCGAGCCCGAAAAAGCTCGCGATCGCTGATCCTATACCGGGCCCGAAGATGAGGAGCAGGACACCTACCAGGATCATCGCGCTGAGGCCGAGCGTCATGAGGAGAGCGAGCCCGCGCACCTTCCAAATAGGACGGGTCTCCTCGACGTCGTAGACCTTGTTGAGGGCGTTTATCAAGGCGGCGAAGGCTCCGGAGGCTGACCAGAGGGCGATGATGAGGCCGATGGAGAACAGCCCCGGTGCCTGGTTGTTCCCGGAGATGGTGTCGCTAAGGTAGGTCTCGATGATTACGTAAACCTGCTCCGGCGTCACCTGCTGGAAGTATTCGAGGATCTCCACGGCGAGCCTCTCGTTGAAGAATGTCCCCATGAGCGAGACCAGTACCAGAATGAACGGGAAGAGCGCCAGTATCCAATAAAACGCGAGCTGCGCCGCGAGCCCCAAGGCGTCGTCCCGCTGAAATCCCTGGACGGTCGCCTTAAGCGCCTGGAAGCTCAGGAGACTCTTCAGGTCCCGGAAGAAGTTCTTCGGTGAGCCTCCTATAGGACGTCGTGCCACCCCCCGGAGCTCCGCCTGGTTCAGGTTCAACTGCTCGCCATTATCTCCGGAGTCGTTCATAAGCAACCTACACTAATTATAATGCTAACTCGGCTGGGCAAGATCTATACGGCTTCCCAAGCCCTCCGCCGGATCCGGATGCTCTTGCGCAGCCTCTTCAGCCGCCGTCAGTGATCCGCTGCTTCGCAGCGTTTTTAGAAGGAAGCGCTAGTTTAGAACTGAAGCATCCGCGCAGAACATCTGGGACGTATAAAAGAGTATGACGATCGGGAGTTTGCAGAACGTTTGGCGAAGCGAGGCCGAGGCGGGTATCCTTGTTCGTGGTAGGCGAGAGGCCGAGACACCCGGTTTCCGGAGTGGCCTGGGAAGGTTCAGGTTGAAAGGCGTTACGGACGAGGTTTTGATCGCGCGGGTGGCTCGCGGCGAGGAGCGTGCCGTTTCGGAGCTGTACGACCGCTATGGCGGGATCGTTTACGGTGCGGGGATGCGCTACCTAGAGGACCGCACGCTTGCTGAGGATCTGGTGCAGGATGTGTTCGTCTCGGTGTGGCGTAATGCGAAGAGCTTCAATTCTTCGAGGGCTTCCTTCGCCACGTGGGTCTATCGCATAACCCGCAACCGGGTCACGGACCTAGCGCGCCGACGGAGCACGCGGATGCGGGTCGTGGCGCCGAGTATCGACGAGGAAGCATTCCCCGAGCCCGGGGAGGGTGACGACACCGAGGAGGTCTTGAGGGCCTTCGAGGTGGTCGGGGCGCTCTCGGAGCTCTCACCCGCACACCGCGAGGTCCTGGTGCTCGCCTACTTCGGGGGGCTCTCGCAGCGTGAGATATCGGAGCGCACGGGCGTGCCTTTGGGCACGATCAAGAGCCGTACCACCGCGGCTTTGCGCGCCGCACGAGCGAGGATGCTCGCCCAGAAGATGGCGGATGATGAGCGCGAGAAAAAGCCCAAGGATCGGCGGTCCATAGATGGGTGAACGCCGGAACTCCAACGGGAGCTCGTACGGGGAGCACGTGTGGGCGCGGGAGCTGCTCGGGCCGTACGTGCTCGGTGGACTCGACGCGGAAGAAGAGAAGGCAGTGAAGCGGCACCTCGACGGGTGTACCGCTTGCCAGGACGAAGAGCGTAAGCTGCGCAGGGTCCACGAGCGGCTCGCCGGAGCCTCCATCGCGGCTTCCTCCGCACCCCCGTATCTCAGGGCGCGCGTCCTCGCCGGACTGCCACGCCGCGGCAGGGAGAGCTGGGCTGCGCGTAGCATCTTTCGAATGGCGGCCGCGGTGGTGGTCCTTCTCTTCGCGTTGGCGGCGGTGGCATACTCGGCGGGCTATTTAGATCGAACGGCCCAGACGGCCACCCTCGCGCCGACGGAGCTGGCGCCTGAGGCGGGCGGGGATCTTAAGATGCGCGATTCCGGGCAGGAATATGAGGCGAGCCTGGATGTCTGGGGCCTGCCCCAGACCGAGCCCAACGAGTACTACGAGTTGTGGTTCGGCATGGAGGAGGGGCGCGTCAGCGTCGGTACCTTTACGGTGGACGACAGGGGCCGGGGCAGGCTCTCGACGATTTGTCCGGACGTGGCCGGGGACTACCAACGCGCCGGCATCACCCTGGAGAGGTTCCCCGAGGAGCCGAGCATGGAAGACGCCAGGGTGGTCCTCAGGGGCGACCTGCAAGGATCTTAGGAACGGTTCTCTCGCGGAGCGCTACCGGTCGAGAGGACGCGGGGATGGAGTCCGAACCTCCGTCCCGTATACTCGTGATGTGCAGCTAATCGTCGCAGAGAAGCCGTCGGTCGGACGGGACATGGCGAAAGCTCTGGGCAGGCACCGGCGGGAAGAAGGTGCTCTCGTCGGGAGTGGGTGGACCGTCACCTGGGCCATAGGGCACCTCGCCGAGCTCGCACCGCCCGATGCCTACGGCGAGGATTACAAAAGGTGGCGCCTGGAAAACCTGCCGATCCTGCCGGAGAAGTTCAAGGTAAAAGTCAACCCGAAGACCCGCGGGCAGTTCGCGGTAGTCAAGAAGCTCATGCGAGACGCCTCCGTAACGGGGATCGTCAACGCCTGCGACGCCGGGCGGGAGGGGGAGCTCATCTTCGCCTACCTCTACGAGCTTGCGGGCTGCAAGAAGCCGGTTCGGCGACTCTGGATCTCCTCCCTCACCCCCGAGGCTATCCGCG
>JALZFJ010000128.1 GCA_030867425.1 Actinomycetota bacterium
AGGTGGGGCAAGCCTCGCTGCTCAAAGTATCCTTGCTAATCGACTGCCAACATTTCTTTACTTCGGCAATTATGAAAACATGAGGGGAGAGGTTTCTCTTCAGAAGCTCGCGTCCGATCAGGCTAACAACACTCTGCAAATGCATGATCGTATTTTCTTGGCTTTGCTTAATATGGCTGGGACGAACGTTGAAGAGATTCAGTCCATTGCTCGTTCTGAACCACTGATTGCGAAACTCGAAGCGGTATCCAATCGTCTTTCGAGAGATATTTTCCGCTATTGGAGTCAAAATAGACATCTGTCAATAGATTTTCGTTTTGATGCTGCGAGACCGCAAGACCCTCCTCCCTTTAACAGCGGTTATGTGTTTCGAACGTGGGTGGAAAATACAAGACATGGTGTTACGTATCGTCTCAATAAATCGGGGGAGAACTTACGGAGCGGCCCAGGAGGCGCCGAGGTTGAGGTCCTTGGCCCGCTCGTCGATCACCTCTGCCAACGCTGGCATCCGATTGGCGCCGGAGACGCGATCATGGATGTAGTGGTAGAAGCTGACGCCCAGCTTGGTGGCGGTGGCCGCCAGCGTCATAAAGGTGTCCCAGGCGCGCACCCCCTCGCTGGTGCGGGGCCCGAAGCTGACCTCCCGTTTGCGCACCCGCTGGCGGGCACCCAACTCGGCCGGGTTGTTGTGCAGCGGGACCTCGGGGTACTCCAGCGCCCGCAGCAGCGGGATCTTCTTGGCTCGCGTCAGGGCAAGGCGTTCATCCAGGGCCCCATAGCCCGTCTCGGTAGCGAACAGGCGATCAAACGCCGCCTCCAGGCGCTGCCGCTCGGCCGCGCTCGGCTGCTGCCGATAGGCCAGCAGTTCAGCGTAGTAGGCCCAGAAGTCGCTCAGGAAGGTGGTCAGCGCCTCGCGATGCTGGGGCAGCCAGGGGTCCAGCTTCTTGTAGTGCCGCCCCTCATGCACCCAGCACAACGCCAACGCCTCCGTCAGCCAGGTGAACTGCGGGGCATCGTCGGCCACCAGCAGCCGCACCACCGGCCACTCGGTTTGGGCATGGTAGGCCGCCACCGCCGTCGCATCCAGCACCCACTTGCGTTGCTGGTCGCTGACCCCCGCCAGGTGCTCGGCGAGCCAGCGCTGCATGGTGGCCTCGTCCAGCACCGTGTCGCGCGGCAGATGGAGCAGCCGCTGGCGGGTGCGCGCCGACACCTGCACCTGGTTCAGATAGGCCAGCGCCTCGGCATTGAGCAGGTAGGTCCGTGGCCGGCCCGCCAGCAGCACGTCCAGCACCGCCTGGCGGTCTTTGGTCGGCGTCGTCTGGTAGGTGGTGTGCAGCGGGTTGCAGACGATGTGACAGTGGTGGTTGACCCCATCCACCCGCGTCGGGGTGGCATCGACCTGCTGCCACGGGCTGCTGCGCAAGCCGGCGGCGTAGACGGCATTTTTCTCGGCGTGGAACTGGTCCTGGCCTTTAATCAGCAGGTTAGAGACCTGGCCGTCCGAGATGAGCACGCCCACCCCCCGCAGCACGGCCACGATCTTCGGCTCGCTCATCAGGCCGAAATAGGCCAGCACCAGCACCAACGCCCGCACCCCCGGCCCGAACTCCCCGCCGTAGCCGGCCGGCAGCGGTGCCAGATAGGTCCGGCCTTCGGTGGGCGAGTACCACTTGGCCGTGCGGAAGAGGACGGTGTCGGGGCGCAGGACGATATCCTGGACGACGACCTCCTCATAGCCCTTGAACTGGGCATCGGGTGGCAGCAGCGCCGGGTCCACCTCCAGGACTTCGACGCGGGTGATCTGCAGGCGCGGCAGTTTGGGCCCCTTGCGCCAGGTGGCCGGCGTGCGCCGCTCACGTTCCGAGGAGTGGTCGGCGGCTGGCGCCGGCTGGTTGGGGGTGAGGGCGGGCCGGCCGTGCTCGCCCTTCAGCCGCGCGATCTCGTCGCGCAGGCGCTGCACCTCCTCGCGCAGGGCGCGGTTCTCGGCCACCACCTCTTCGACCAGGTTGAGCAACCCGTGGATGGCGCGGCGCGCACCCGGGTCGGTGATCTGGTCCAAGTCCATCAGGGGTGGGAGATGCTCAGGCATTGCACGAGTCCTGCCAGCCATAGCGGACGGATGCACCAACGCAGCATACCCGGTTCTGCCAAGCTGGCAAGAGGGCTCGACCGTACCACCCTACCCCACTTTATTGGGAAGATACCTCGGGTTTGCCATAGCCACCATCAGCCCACAGCAGGGCCAGGTCAGGAAAGGCTGACTTCAGACCTTCGAAGAGGAGTTTCGCTCCTTCTGCCTCACTAATGTCGGCTGCATGCACCTTGACTCG
>JALZFJ010000135.1 GCA_030867425.1 Actinomycetota bacterium
CCGGGCTCGACCTTCAAGTCTATGCCGTCCACTGCCCTCGGGCCCTTCTTGAACTCCCGGACGAGGTTTACAACCTCGATCCCTTCCCGGCGCCGCGTCAAGCCTTCTCCTCTCTCATACACCATCCTTAAACTGAGTCCTCGAGGCAGGTGAGCTCCTCGCTGACCTCCCACAGGTTCTTGCGCACGGACTCGTCGTAGGCTGCCGGGGAGGCGGTCTGCGTCTTGCGGTCGACGAGGTACTCGCCGGTCATCCCGTCAACCTCCGGCGAAGCAGCGAGGTAGACGAGCGTGTCCGCTCCCTGCTTCGGGCTCCGCATGAACGGCTTGAACGCCCGGAAGAGCAGGATCGAGAATCCCCGATTGTTAGTACCGAAGTTGGTGTTGACCCCGCCTGGGTGCATGCAGTTGGCCGTCACTCCGGTGCCTTCCAGACGCTCGGCGAGCTCGAAGGTAAACACGATGTTGGCGAGCTTGGTCATCCCGTAGACCGGGAAGCCGCTGTAACGCCTTTTGCTCTGCAAGTCGTCGAAGTTTATCTTCCCCATGCGCTCGGCCCCCGAAGAGACGGTGATGACGCGACTCGGGGCACTCCTCTTGAGCAGATCCAGGAGTAGGTTCGTCAGGAGGAACGGGGCCAAGTGATTGACGGCCAGCGTCAGCTCGATACCATCCGCCGTCTCGGTGCGCTTTGACTGAACTAACCCGGCGTTGTTGATCAGCACGTCTAGCCGGTCGTGGCGCTCTTTGAACTCCTCCGCGAGCTTTCGGACCTCGGACTGCACGGCGAGGTCGGCGAGCAAGAGAGAGACCTTTTCGCTGCTGGACTCGCGTCGGATCTTCTCGACCGCTCCCTCGCCTCTCTCCCGGTTGCGGCCGGTTATGACGACCTCGGCACCCATACCAGCTAGAGCCGTCGCCGCCGCCCTGCCGATACCAGAGGTGCCCCCTGTGATCAGGACCACCTTACCGTTCATACTAGCGTTCGTGTTCTCCACGCTTCTCCTTTTGGCCGCTCGTTCCCGGCGAAACCCGAGACCTGCCCCCGAGTCTATACCGCCAAGGGTCCAGTATCGTTCCCGAAGATACCGCAGCCCGTGATCGGGTCCACGAAACGCACCTACCTCTCGCAGGCCAGCGTCGTGAGTACGTAGACGCCGACGACCCAGGAAGGCCTGGTTCGGCAGCGGATCTCCCGACGAGCCAGGGTCATCGAGCTAACCGAGCAAGGCGAGCGGACGATGGTCGGCCCCATGTACGAAGAGCATCGAGAGGACGTCTCGGAGCTGTTATGGCCTACTCCGAGGACGAGCAGCGCGAGTCACAGTGTGCCTTTTAGCTCGCTGCGCAAGGAGCTCAGGCGGGAGAGAAATGGTCTTAACCCCGCTTCTAAAGGCGCACCTACCGCTGAGAGTAGCGGATCGAGTCGACGTACAAGAACCTGCCCGTGCGTGGCATCTTGCCCTCGAGACAGTTCGGGAACCAGGCGTTCAGGGGAGGCCGTCGGTCCAGGTCTTATGAGCCGGAAGCCCATGTAGAAGCCTATGGTGTTCGGCGTTAGTCGAAGGGGGGAAGGTGGAGAAGAAAGGTTCAAAGATCGGGCAGCGCCACCCCATCCCCTACCCTGACGCCGCGCTCGTCGAAGAAGCCTTGGTTAACTTCGAGGGCGTACATGGCGGGCTCGGCGGAGGGGTGACCGGTCTCGTCGAGGGGCTGCATGTTCTGGATATCTATTATCCGTTCTTCGGCGTCGATGTAGGCGATAGAGAGCGGGATGAGAGTATTCCTCATCCAGAATGAGAGCTGTTGTTCCCTGTCGAAGACGAAGAGCATGCCGGCGTTCTCTGCGAGCTCGGTACGTTCCATGAGGCCTCGCTGACGCTCGGCGTAGTCGTCGGCGATCTCGACCTCCACCTCCACCCTTTGGCCGCCGGAGGCGTCTATCGCGACGGTGGTGCTTTCGTCGGGGCTGGAGGTCTCGGCTTCCGAGGAGGTCTCCTCCCCCGAGCAGCCCACCAGAACGAGGCCACAGAAGAGCGCGGGGAGGACGACCGATAAACCCCTCATCGCAGCGCGAACTCCACCCGCTTGTTCTGGCGACCCTTGCTCTTGTGGCCCGTTATCCGGAGCTCCCCGACCTCTTCGGTATTCGCGACGTGGGTGCCGCCGTCGGCCTGGGTGTCTATGTCCTCTATCTCCACGATACGCACTGTCTCAATGTACTCCGGCACCAGGTTCACCAGCGTGCGGATGAGGTTCGGGTTTTCCAGCGCCTCTTCGCGGGGAAGCTCGTAGGCCTTTACGGGCCGGTTCTCGGTGAGAGCATCGTTGGTCAAGCGCTCTATCTCGCCGACGACCTCCACCGTCCACTCTCCCGGAAAAGAGAAATCCATCCGGGCCCGATCGGCGCGCATCTGGCCGCCAGTAACTCTGGCGCCGAAGTTACGAAAGATCACGCCGGAGAGCACGTGCAAAGCGGTGTGGTGGCGCATGTGAGCGTAGCGCCGTTCCCAGTCGAGCTCCCCGCCCAGCTCTCGGACGGTATCGGGAATGGCGTTGTCGAGGACGTGTATCACCTCGCCTCCCTCCCGCCGCAAGTCGACCACGTTAGCGCGAATCGGGCCGACACCCAAGGTGCCCTTGTCCGCAGGCTGGCCTCCGCCACCGGGGTAGAAGGCGGTACGATCGAGGGAGACCTCACGCCCAGCCATCCCGATCACCTGGGCCTCGAACTCTTTGAGGTAGGCGTCCTTGAGGAAGAGCTCCTCGGCCATCAGAGCGGGAGGGTGCCGCGCTCGCGGTCCTTGAACGTGACGACCTCCCGGTAGCCGACGTCGTTGACGAGCTTGAGGCTCTCCTCATAGCCCATCGCGACCTGATCCGGGGCGTGGGCGTCGGAGGAGAGGATTATCGGGACGCCCCGACGGTAGAACATCTCGAGGAGTTGGCGGGAGGGGTAGACCTCGCCGACGGGCTTGCGCAACCCCGCCGCGTTCACGTCCACGACAACGCCGGACTCGGCGACAGCGTCGGCGGTCTCTTCGAGCATTGGCGTGATGTCCCATTCGGGGAAATGGCGGAAGATCTTGATGAGGTCCGGGTGGCCCAGGATCTCGAAGCACCCCGAAAGCGCGGCCTCTCGCACGTTCACGTAGTACTTCTCGTAGAGCTCGTAGGCGTCGAGCTTCTCGTAGATCTCGCGGTGATCCGGGTGGTCCACCTCCTCGCCCTGGACCCGGTGGACGCTCCCGATGACGTAGTCGTACGGGAGAGCGGTAGAATCGCGCTCCATGCGCTCCTCAGCCCCGGGGACGAAGTCTATCTCTATCCCTAGGCGTAGCTCCACGTCTTGTGATTTCTCGCGGGCTTCCTGGAAAGCAGTGAGGTCTATCTCGTCGAGGTAGCGATCGTGCTCGGTGATGCCCATCTGCTTGAGGCCACGGGCTTTGGCGACTTCGCAGTATTTTAGGATGTTCTCGACCGTCATGGGCCTATCGCCGTGGGCTATGACGTGCAGGTGGTAGTCGATCAAAGCGTTCTCCTAGCTTTTTACTCTCGCGACGATTCTATAAGATTACACGCTGGTTTTATGCGAGCATAAGCAGTCCGTCCTGCAGATTCGAGTAGCGGAGCTAGAAGTGCGCAAGATGGTTTATGGGTTCACGGCCGCACTCACGGTGGCTGTAGTCGTCGTTGAGCTCCTCGGCGCTCCGGTACTCGTTATCTTCGCCCTTACGTCTTTGGCCCTCGTAGGCCTAGCCTGGGTCCTCGGGCAGGCCACCGAGTCTCTAGGCCACCACGCGGGTCCCCGAATCGGGGGTGTCCTCAACGCCACCTTCGGCAACGCCGCCGAGCTTATTATCACCATCTTCGCCCTCTCTGCCGGGCTCACGACAGTGGTAAAGGCCTCGATCATCGGCTCGATCATCGGCAACGTTCTCCTCGTGCTCGGGGCGAGCCTCCTCCTCGGCGGCCTCAAGAACGGAACCCAAACCTTCTCGGCGACCATCGCCGGGATAAACGCCTCGATGCTCGCCATCGTCGTGGCGGCACTCGCCCTGCCGACGATCTTCGCCGCCACCGAGACCGAGAACGGCGCCGCCCCCCCCACTACCCTGAGCATCGAGGTAGCGGTCGTGATGTTCGTCCTCTACGTCCTCTACATCCTCTACTACTTCCGAAGCCCGGAGGGAAGCATCGCGACCGGAGAGGGCCACGCGCCGTTCGGCGGGGTGGCCTCCTTCGTGCTACTGCTCGGGTCGACGGCAGCGGTAGCCTACGTCTCGGAGGCGTTCGTGGGGGCCATAGAGCCGCTGGTCGAGGAGATCGGGATCTCCGAGCTTTTCGTCGGCGTGATCCTGGTTCCCATAGTCGGCAACATCGCCGAGCACATAGTTGGCGTCCAGATCGCCTACAAGAACGATATAGACTTCTCGATGGCGATCTCTTTGGGCTCCTCGATCCAGGTCGCGCTGCTGGTCACGCCGATCCTGGTCTTCCTCGGCCCCCTCCTGGGTCACCCTTTGGACCTAGTCTTCACCCCTCTGGAACTCGGCGCTTTGGGCGCGGCGGTCATCCTGACAGGCTTCATCGCCCTCGACGGCAGGTCCAACTGGCTCGAAGGCGCCATGCTCTGCGGTGTCTACGTGATCGGCGCGCTCGCCTTCTTCTTCTCGCCGTAAGCAGCGGTCGGCTTTCGGCGATCAGCGATCAACAGAAACCAAAGAGCTGATTTCTGATGGCCGAAAGTACTCTAAGCCACCCACCGCCAGGTGACGAACAGGGCCGTGAGTGCCATTCCCAAGCCACCGCTGAGGAAGAGCCACAGCACGAGGGCGGGCCTGTTGCGCGAGAGCAGGGAGCCCAAGACCAGGAAGAGCGGGAATGCTTCGAGCAAGAAGCGAGGCAAGCCCAGGAGCGGGATCAGGGGGCTGGGCGTGAGGACGTGCACCAACACGACGATGAAGGAATACAGCGAGAGCTCCGGCGGCAAGACGAAGAAGCCGATCACCATTAGGACGAGGAAAAGGACGAGAAAGACGACGTTCACGGCGCCGGAGGCTTCGAGCGCCGAGCCGGGCGCCGGGCCGAGGAAGAGGGTCGCGGGGTCTAGTACGTACCGCAGGCCCTCTCCGGCGTCGATCCAGGCATTCTGGAGCGTCTCTAACGGGTTGGTGAGATCGCGTCCCCAGTACTGACTTTGCTGGCGGGCGAAGAACAGGGGATCCCCAAACCGCGACCACAGAAAGGCCATGTACCCGAGTAAGCCCGTCGGCACGAGGGCCGTCTCTAAGAAACCCCGCCACCCGAACTCTCGCCTACTCCTCAGCCACTCGTAGAGGAGTGGGACTAGCAAGAGCACCCCGAGGTTGCGAGTCGCGGCGGCCAGGGCCCCCAAAATACCCGCGAGCAACAGGTCCCGTCGAACATACGTCGCCCATAGCGACCCGACGGCGAACGCGAGGAACAGCGCCTCTGTGTAAGGAGCGTTGAGGAAAAAGGCCGTCGGGAAGAAAGCGAAGACGAGAGTCGCGGCCCTCGCGGTCTCCTCGTCTCGGAGCTTCTCGGCGATCCCGTATAAGAAGTACAGCGCGAAGGCGGTGGCGACGAGGGAGACGAGGACGCCCCAGAAGGCTGGTCCGCCACCAAGAGCCGCCCCAACGCGCACGATCATCGGGAAGACGGGGAAGAAGGCATAGCTCACCGGGGCGCGCGCCTCGTAGCCCTCGGTCGCGATCTCCGCGTACCACGCCCCATCCCAGTGGGCCCAATAGCTCAGGAAACCGGGCGTCTCCCGGGGCACTGTGGCCGTCTCCGCCCACGGCAGGTACGTCGCCGCGACCGCCCCCACCCCGAGGAAAAACAGCCGCGAGAGGCCGAAGACCGTTAGTACGAACGGCCAGGCGGAGTTGAGGCCGGTTGTCTTAGTAGCGGAGATTCGGTCCCCTGCTTATCGCCCACCAGGCGCCGGTGAAGGCAAGCGCCGCCAGGGCGAAGACTACCCCTAGAGTGGGATAGGGGTTCAGATCGGACGTTTCGTGCGTTGCGTAGCGAGCGGCGTCGACCATATGGAAGATCGGGTCGAAGAGCGTCGCTACCCTTAAGGCACCCGGCAGCATCTCCACCGAGTAGAACACGCCACCCAGGAAAGCCAAAGGCTGGATGACCACGTTCGTAAGGAAGGAGATGTGGTCTATCCTACTCGCGAGAGCCCCGACCATCGTCCCCAAGGAGGCGAAGCTGAAGGAGGAGAGCGCCCCGATCATGAACAAGAGGCCCGGATGCTCCACGCTTACGCCCACGAATGGTGCTCCCACGGCAAAAACCCCGATCCCCATCACCAGGCCCCTCAAAGTCCCGCCCAAAGAGTAGGCCAGCGTGATCTGCAGGTCGCTCATCGGGCTGATGAGGACCTCGTCTATGTAACGCTCGCGCTTGGCGTCGAAGACCGACCACGCAGAGTTCATGTGAGAGCCCGTAATCAAACTCATCAAAGCTATCCCCGGCAGGATATACTCGAGGTAGGGTACCCCGTCCACCTCTCGGATACGTGTGCCCAAAGCCACCCCGAAGACCACCAGGTAAAGAAGCGAGGTCAGAAGCGGTGGCACGAGGGTCTGCATCCAGACCCTCGTGAAGCGCAAAATCTCCCGCGCCAGAAGCGTCCTAAACGGCCTATCGGTCAGTATCATTACCCACCACCTTGAGATAAACCCCTTCGATGTTCGATACTCCATACTCCTTCTTGAGCTCCGCGCTCGTGCCCAGAGCGGCGATCCTACCATCGTTGATGAGCGCGATCTCCTCGCACAACTCCTCCGCCTCCTCAAGGTAGTGCGTCGTAAGAAGAATAGTAAGCCCTCCGCGGTTCAGCTCCCGGATATATTCCCACAGCTTATACCTGAGCTCGATATCTACCCCCGCCGTGGGCTCGTCGAGGAACAATATCTTGGGGTCGTGCATGAGCGCCCGGGCGAAGAGGACCCGCCGCTTCATCCCGCCAGAGAGCGTGTTGACCCTCTGCGTGCGCCTCCCCGTAAGTTCGAACCGCTCCAGCATCTCCGAAGCTCTCTCCTCGGCCTTCTTCCTCTCGACGCCGTAGTAGCCGGCGTGGTAGAGCAGCGTCTCCTCGACGGTGAGGAATTTGTCGAGGTTGATCTCCTGCGGCGAGACCCCGATCATGCGCCGCGCCTCCCGAAACTCCTCAAACGCATCCCGTCCGAACACCTCCACCCTTCCCGAGTCCGGTCGGGCCAAGCTCACGACGCTGTTGATGAGCGTCGTCTTCCCCGCCCCGTTTGGCCCCAAGAGCCCGAAGAAACGCCCCACCTCCACATCCAGCGAGACGCCGTCCAGCGCCAAGAACCCGTTCGAGTACGTCTTCTTCAGCCTCTCGACCTTCAGAGCCGGGACCGCGTTCACCCGTAAAGCACCTCCCCGGCTGCCTTCTCCCCGGAGAGCATCGAGCCGTTTATGGACGAGTCCTGGGTGTATTCCCCGGCGAGCACGAGCCCTGGGATCCCGGTGCGGTTCTCCGGCAGCTTCTCGTGGACGCCCGGCGGTTGGGCGAACTGGGCGTAGGGAACGCGGTAGACCGCGAGCGGCTCGAAGTTGGCTTGCGGATACCATCGGCTCACGTCCTCGATGCCGCGGCGGTAGATCTCATCGTCCG
This sequence comes from Actinomycetota bacterium, assembly GCA_030867425.1. GTDB lineage: Bacteria > Actinomycetota > Rubrobacteria > Rubrobacterales > Rubrobacteraceae > Rubrobacter_F. The sequence goes on from JALZFJ010000135.1 coordinate 7,672, forward strand.
GGAGATCGAAGCCCCCCAAAGCCACGACGCTCAAGAGGTGCCGCCCCCGCGCGGCGTAGGATGAGGCCACAGCGCTGATCTGTACGGCATTGTTCACGAACCCCCCATCTTCGGCGCTCAACACGATCTTCTTCCCAGCATCGTGCCCGTCGGTGGCGTAGTAAACGCAAACCTGTCCAACCAAGCCTTCGGGCACCGGCGCACCCGCGAGCCGAGCCGCAGTCGGCGCGTCCGTCGCCATAACCACAGCGTCCGCCTCGTGCTCCTCCCCGTCGACACTGACGCCCACGACCCGGCTCCCTTCCCGCAGGAGCGAACAGACCGGGCTATTCGCGCGCACGGCGCTCGCCGGCAGCCGGGCGGCGAGCTGTTTGGGGATCTC
>JALZFJ010000141.1 GCA_030867425.1 Actinomycetota bacterium
CTCGTCTCCAGCGACATCGTGGGGGATCCACGAGCGTCGGTGGTCCAGCTCGACATGACCCGCGTGGTCGGCGGCGACCTGGCGAAGGTGATGTGTTGGTACGACAACGAGTGGGGCTTTACCAATCAGATGGTCCGGGAAGCAATGCAGGATCTCGGCTTGAAGGAGGCGCCTCCCAGTGTAGCGACGTCGTGAGGATCGCCCGGCTCTTGCCGTCCTTCGCATACCTGGGAGCGCCGCACCCAACCACCGAGTAAGTAGCGGAAGGGACGGCTGACCGACACCGCGAGCTCCACTTTCACTCGGGAGGACACGTAATCCACCGCGGCCGGCGGGATCTCCCCGGAGTGGCGCGGGAAGCAGGCCTCCAGCTCGAAGAACTTGAGCATCAGGGCGAACCCGAGGCGCGTCGTGCCCCTTTTGTTGGCCACCAGCGGCCGGTCCCCGTCGAGCAGGGTCCAGCAGGCGATCAGGTCCTCCGGGTCCCATTCCCTCGGCACGGCACCTCGGCACGGTCCGCTCTCAGACAGCGATGGGCCTCCTCGGCCCGGGATCAACAGATCCTCACAAAAGCCTTACAGATACTTACACGGTCGTTACCTGCCCGGTCGATAATCTGAATTGCAGTAGCGTGGCGGCACGCGATGCCCGGACGGGAGCGTGCAGACAGAAGGAGTGAGGTGCATGCGCACATTGGGGATTGATTCAAATCAGTAGAGCCGGGTGGGAGCGGTAGCGATGGTCGGAGGTGATGTCTTAGAGACGGCCGTGCACGCGCTGCACGTGATCTTGGTCGGGGTCTGGCTCGGTGGGGTCTTGTTCACTACGATGGTGGTCTCGCCAGCGCTGAAGGAGATGAAGTGGCCCGAGGCGGAGAGGGTGAGGGTACGCTCAATGATCGGCAGGCACTACGCGCGGGTTGGAGGCGCGAACCTGGCGTTACTCCTGGTCTTCGCCGTCCTGGACGGGTTCATGCAGGAGTACAAACCCGTTTTCTACGTTGAGTACACACTTATGGTGGTGCTCTTCGGACTTGTGTCAGCCCACGGCGCTTACTTTGGCCGGCGGTTGACCCTACTGGCCGAGAGCGAGCGGAAGGCTCCCAGCGGCGAGGAAGCCGCAAAGATCGCCGAGCAGCGCCGGTCATTGGGGAAGCTCTCCTTACGAGTCTCGCAGATCAACTTGGTCGTCAGTGCAGCGGTGGCGGTCCTCGCTGTGAGCGCATAGGAGGAGGAGGTGGTGGTGAGGCATGCCCTTTGGTGGAGTACATAGGCCACACCCGGGCAGCCTAAGGAAGGGAGCATATTCTATGGAACGCGGCGGAGGAGAAACGAACGATAGAAGGATTCCAGAAACCCTGGAGGAAGCTTACGAGTTGCGCGACGCGTCGATGACGCCTGAGGAATGGGATTTCTACCAGGAGCACGTCTACCGCCTGAGAGCGCAACAATACCGCGCGCGGAACATTAGGGTCAGGGAATCCTTGCGGTTGAGGGAGCAGCGCAGGGTCGAGGCCTTGCGGTCGGAAGACGCACACGCGCACCGCCCCTGGTGGAAGCGGGTGCTCGGGAGGCAGAAGTGAAAAGCGAGGTTGCTGCACGGACTTTCGCAGCAAGGCGGTCTCGGACGCAGGCGGCAAGGCAACACTCTATTTCGGTTTCGGCGTGTATGGCGAGGAAAGATGCGAGCTTCTGGTGAGGCCAAACGATCGGAGATTTGGAGGGATGGCAAGATGCTGACCACGGTTTACACGGGAGTTCCTTCTCGTGAGCAGGAGCGCGAAACCCCGGAATTGTTGGCTGGGTACCTGGACCGCATAGGCAAGGAGAAGCTGCTGACGCACCGCGAGGAGAAAGAGCTTTCCAGACGCGCCAAGGAAAGAGACCAGCGTGCGCGCACAGAGCTCATCGAGAAGAACCTCCGTCTGGTGGTCAGCATCGCCAAGAGATACCGAGGGTACGGCTTGCCCTTTGAGGACCTCATCCAGGAGGGCAACATAGGGCTGCTTCGGGCCGTGGACAGATTCGATCCTGAGAAGGGCTATAGGTTCTCCACTTATGCCAGCTGGTGGATAAGGCAGGCTGTGGGGAGGGCAGTATCGGACAAGAGCCGCACCATAAGGCTTCCGGTGCACATGGGGGAGAAGATAAGGAAGGTCGGCCGCGCCATGAGCGAACTCGTCGTCGAACTGAAGCGGGAGCCCACCGAGGAGGAGATCGCCGGGTGGCTGGGCTGGACCGTCGAGCAGGTGCGGGACGTCAAGGCAGCCGTCCCTGACGCCACGAGCCTTGACAAGCCGGTCTCAAACGAGAGCGAGGCTTCAAGCCTCGAGGACTACATAGTCGACGAGACGCACTGCGATATCCCGGACGCTGTCATAGAAGAAATGGAGGTAGCGTGGCTCAGGGCGGCTATCGGACGTCTGCCGCAGAAGGCTCGCTACGTCCTGGTGAGGCGCTACGGTCTCGACGATGGCGATCCCCCGACGCTCACCGAGCTTGCCGCGGAGCTGGGCATCTCGCGAGAGCGGGTCAGGCAGCTCCAGTGCGAAGCCGAGTTCCTGCTCAAGACTGGGACCAGGAGGGTCTCTCGCCGCCCCGTGGGGTGAGGATCCCCGCTCCCGAAGGTTTCGGCATGAAGATGTTTACTACCAGATGGCGTAAATGGGCGACCGTGTCGCTGGAAGCGTACCTGTTGCACCCTGGATCTTCGGGACCTCGAGGATGAGGCAAGCTCGGCGAACGCCTCGATAGTTGGCGCCTGCATCCTCCCGGCGACGCTGAGGGTGCCGATCGTGTCCGGACCACGGGCCGCCGAGCTGATCCAATGCGTCATCGCCAAACGCTTCCTTTAGTAACCACCCACACCTTACAGTATGGAAGCGCTTATATTTCGAATAATAACTCTCAAAAAAGGTCCATATGATGCTTGCAAGTGTCTTAGTCGTGTGCAAATGTATGCACTAGCATGCTTACCGGGAAGGCGGAACCGGAAATATGACGGACCAAACACCACGCCCAACTGAAGCGAACAGAGGATGAGCAACCCCGCCGAGACGACGCTGCCCACTGAGCGCGCTACGTCGAGACGCTGAAGGTCCCGGAGGGGGTCGTCCGCCCCAACGTCGAGGGGCACCGGCTGGTCAGTCCGCTGCAAGGCTTCGGCAAGAGTTGGAGGTACTTAACTGAAAATTCCGGGCTTTCTAAGATCATCGCTTCTGCTTCTGAGCTACCGGGACTGGGTTTATGTGCTCAGCCTCTTAGTACCTTTCGTCATCTATAACCTCGCGCTAAAAGTCATCAGCGTGATTGCGCGACACGGCAACTTCGGAGTTGATACACCTCTTGATCTTCTTAATCTCATGTGGTCGGATGTATTCTTCAATCTGGGGTACGCGCTGCTTTGGATCGGGCTCTTTGCTGTGGTGCGCTGTAGGAGAGGGCCTTTGCGCTGGGTCGTGGTAGGACTCTTCCACATAACGACCATGTTCGTGGTGGTGGTAAGCACGTTCGCCCACCAGTACTTCCGGCAAACTGGTACCACGTTCGACTATGACATAATCGCCCTGTGGCTTCCTAGGATCGACGAGATCACGCCGATACTCTTTCAGGGGGGAGTACCGCTCTGGGCCTGGATGCTGCTCTTAGCAGCTCTCTTCTACGCGGCATTAGGTCCTTGGCTCGTGATACGCACCGCCGGTCGCCAGTGGAGATGGCCGCAGAGGCTCCCGGCTGGGACGCCCTCGAGCTCCCTTTTGGCTCCTCTCGTACTGTGGCTCTTGGCACTTGTGTTTGTCTCGCTCTCGCCACTTGTTGGCTCCAGTCGCGCGGACGTTACTCAATCGTTCGTGAGGGATCCGTTCGTAAACTTGGTCCTAACGGGGGTCGAGGAGGAAACCGCCAAGGAGAATAGCTCGGATACCGGTGCCGTCGGCTTGGTGAACATGGCTGCGAATGCCAGCCTCGCGCAGACGCCTCGGACCGAGAAGCGAAACGTCGTTTTGATCCACCTGGAGTCCACCCGCGCGCAGTCGATTACTCCTTACAACGAGGATCTCGATACGACCCCCTTTCTCAACGAGCTAGCGAAGAGCAGCCTCCTCGTA
>JALZFJ010000205.1 GCA_030867425.1 Actinomycetota bacterium
GACGGTGGAGGGGACGTTGTGGGTGTACTGCTCGAAGCGGCCCCAGGGCTTCTCTACTTTTACCGAGGGTGGCCTGCTGCTGTCCAAGTACGCTTCTTCATTCATCCCGGGGCAGTTTAAACTATCCGTCCCTCTTTTGGGAGTCGCTCGCGTCAGGAGAAGTTGGGTATCACCTCCCTGGCGAAACGCTTCACCATCTCGGGCTCGTAGGCCACGCGGGGCAGGTAGACCTGGAAGTAGTTGACTCCGGTCTCGATCATCGGCTGCAACCTCTCGGATACCTCGTCGGCCGTGCCGACCACGAACCGCCTGGAGTACTCGTCGTAGCTCGTGCCGCCCCGGGCGAGAGCCGTGGCCTTTGCGGGGTTTTCGCCCTCTTCGAGGAGGTAGACGTTGACGGAGCTGGAGCGTGTGATCTCCTCGTAGTTGCGCCCTAAGTCCTCGCAGTGCCCGCGCAGCACGCCGAACTTGTGCTTTAGCTTCTCCGCATCGCCTACGACGTTGCAGGCGTCGGCCCACCGCGCGACGAGCCTCAACGTAACCTTCTCGCCGCTGCCTCCGATCCAGAACGACGGGTGAGGCTTTTGCACCCCTTTGGGTTCATTTATCGGCTTGTCTATCTGGTAGAACTCGCCCTCGAAGACGGGCTCGTCCTCGGTCCACATCCTGTGGACGATCTCGCAGGCCTCTTTGAAGGCGCGCATCCTCTCGGGAACCTCGGGGAAGCCGTACCCGTAGGCACGCCACTCCTGTTCGTACCAGCCGGCGCCTAGGCCGAACAGCAGGCGCCCGTTGCTCATCACGTCCACCGTCGAGGCGACCTTCGCCAAAAGCGCCGGGTTGCGGTAGCCGTTGCAAGTGACCATCTGACCGATCTTGATCCGTTCGGTGTCGCGGCTGAGCCCCGCGCTGATCGTCCAACACTCGAAGGTCGTCTCCTTCTCGGGTGTAGGGACGGTGTGGAAGTGGTCGTAGACCCAGATCGAGTCATACCCGCCGCTCTCTTCGGCGACCTTCGCCACCCGGGTCATTGCTTCGTATTGCTCGACGGGATCCTCTATCTCGACCAGGTCCATCCGCCAACCCTGCGGAACGAAAACGCCGAACTCCACCGCCACGCCAAACCTCCTTGCTCTTTGGTCCCCGGCCGCACCCATCATACCCCCGATGCGGGCCGTTTTGACGTACTTTAGGGCCGAATTCTCAACTCCTCGTCGGTCCGTCCGGCGGCGGTGGTGGTGTGTCCTTCCGAGCCTGTCGCCGGGGCGAGGTTGGCCGGTTCCCGCCGAGATCCACGTCAACCTGGCGTTTGTCGGGAAGTACCCTTCGCTCCCACTAACCGGTTACCGGAGGGCTGACCGTACATGTATCCGTAGTTTGGGACAGCACCTTCCGGGAGAGCGGCGGTCGTCCCTTCCTGCGCGGTCGTTTCCTCGCCTGACCCTGGCGTCTCGGTTTCTGATCTCGCACAGCCGGTGAACTAGCCCAGAATCACGAGCGTCAGGACCAACACTGCCGGGGGCCGGATTTCAGGGTCGGGCTACTTCCTTCGAGAGGGAGGTCTTGCCGTCGGCGTTGCGGGCTACGACGAAGAGCAGGTCGGAGAGGCGGTTGATGACCTTTGATGCGTCGGGGTGCTCCTCGGCGTAGCCAGCGGCGACGAGACTACGCTCCGCGCGACGCACCACCGAGCGCGCGACGTCCAGAAACGCCCCGAGCTTCGTCTCCCCGGGCACGACGAACTCTTTGGGGATCTCCGTTCGCCCATGCCATTCCTCGAGCATCGAGTCCAGATACTCGAGGTCCTTCCTCCCGACCGCGTTCTCCTCGTCGGGCATGGCGATGTCGCCCATCACCCGGTAGAGGAGGCGTTGGAGTCCGACCAGCAGCTCGGCCATGTCTCCCTTCGACTCGGTGCGGGCGAGGCCGAGGAAGGAGCTGGCTTCGTCGACGTCGCCCAGGACGATGATTCGGACGTCGCTCTTAGGTATTCGTCCCGCGCCGAGGAGGGTCGTGGTGCCGTCGTCGCCGCCGCCGGTCGAGACGGGCGGGTTCTCTCTGTTGGTCATGCACCGTCCTCCTTGTGCGCGTTGTTCGGATCCCGCGCGGTGGTAGAATCGCTCTTCGTGAGGGTCAGGATGAGATTCCCCTTAAACTCCGAGGGCACCCTGGGGCGTGCTGCCTCCGTCGCGGCCCGTCATCCATCTTACCGGATCGAGGGCGAGACCGGGGCCGCGAAGGCCGCGGTCGAGCTAAAGCTGCCGGAGGAGTGGCGCTCCTTGGACGACCTGCGGACGCTCCTCAAGGGCGAGCGGGGGGCCGAGTACGCGGCGGATGGCGTGTCTTTAAGCGGCGATGAGCTCTTCGGGGGCCTGGGGTGTTTCTTGCGCAAGCAGCGGCGGGGTGCGTCGGCGCGAGAGTGGTGCACTCCCGAGAAGCTCGAGGGCAAGCAGCTCTTCCCATGCAAGCAGATCCGGGTCTACGATAACGACCACCCGACCCCGAACTCCTGGTACACCTTCGGCGAGATGGGCGAGAGCGGCGTCTTCGAGGTGGATAAGGAGGGGTTGACCGAAAGGGTCCTCTCCGATCTCGGTCCCTGCGCGCGGTGTCCCATCCTGGACCTCGACGGGACGGCCGAGATCCTGGCCCGCCTCCCCGATAAGATAGATCCGAACCGCGATGAAGCCTGGCGCTACAGGGGTGGCGGGCCTTTAGCGAGCTGGACCGTGGCGAAGAACAGGGAAGCGGCGCCCGAAGAGGCCATTGCCCCCGAGCCGAAGGAGGGTCTCTTCGAGCGCCTCGCCAAAAGCGTCAGGAGTGGCGGCGCCGGGGTCGTGGCGGCTTCGGGGGC
>JALZFJ010000208.1 GCA_030867425.1 Actinomycetota bacterium
GCGTTACGGGAATAGACCTCTCTCAAAGCTTTTGCGAGGCCGCCACGATGATTTCAGATTGGTTGGGCCTGTCTGACAAGGTCAGGTTCGTGCACGGCGACGCGACCAAACTGCCTTTTGGCCCCGCCAGCTTCGACGCAGCAATGACGATCCATGTGGCGATGAACATTCCTGCCAAGGACACCCTCTACGCCAGTGCCAAGCAAGCACTCAAGCCAGGTCGGATATTTGCCGTCTACGACGTGCTGCAGGGAGAGGGCGGGCCAGTTCTGTTCCCCGTGCCATGGGCACGCGATCCCTCGATCAGCGCTCTCGCCACGCCAGAGGAGATGCGACAGCTGCTGAGCGAGGCCAGCTTCGAAATCTTGGAGGAGATCGATTCTACACAGGCGAGCTTGGTCTGGTTTCAGGAGATGCCGGTTCGCATGGCGAAAGAGGGACCTCCGCCAGTCACTTTCCAATCATTTCTCGACGCCGATTTCCCGCAGATGGTCCGCAATCAGGTTCAGAACCTGGCCGAGAAGCGTATCCGGACGGTGGCGTACATTTGTCGAGCATAGGAGGCAGCAGCGCCATTTACAGGAGTGAACTGTGGCCGGACGGCAAGGATTCGACGGTTTTGTGATCCTCAGCTCCGGGGCCTGTTTGACGACGGTTGTCGCTCAGAAAGCACCCTCTCCTCTGCTTCCTCATCCGACAAACGCTTTAGGCTGGCATTCCGGGTGACGCCATCGTCCGATAGCCGGGAAATCTCGCTGACTTTGGCGTAGAATTCATAAGGTAGGTTCGGGTCCCTCATCACCCTTCCGTGCGTGGTTACGAGCTTACTTCGATTAGCGCGTAGAGCGGATCAGAAAACATGCCTTGGTTCTTATCAGTGGTAGCTACCAAGTCTCGTATCAACAGTCGCTCTCGGTAGAGTGCTGCCTTCACACGGCAGAGGTCGCTGGTTCGAACCCAGCATCGCCCACTCGGAAAAGATAGAACGTCTGACTACCAACATAGAAGGTAGCAGGTTCGGGTCCTGCGAGTATCCTACTGGCCCCTTCCCCTTACGCGGGTGTCGATTTATCCCAGGACGTTTGGAGTGGGGTCGCGAGCGGGAAAAGAGTTGCGAGCGCCTACCCTTCATCGCCGTTCTCTAGCTGAAAGAACCGTACAGTTTCAGCTCTATCAAGTACCCGTCCGGGTCTCGCACGTACAGGGCCTCTCCCTCGCCGCGCGCCCCCACCACGCCTTCTAGTCTACGCTCGACCTCCACGCCCGCTTCCGTCAAGTATCTTGCCAGCACCTCCAAATCCGTGGCCTCGACCACCAAAGCCAGATGGTCATAGCCTCCGGTAGGGCCGGACTCGAAGTCGGAGTCTGGCCTGAGGTGCAGAATGAAGGTCGGAGTGACGCGCAGTGAGACGATAGTACGCTCCCCCCGGTTGTACTCTTCCAGGCCGAAGGGATCGAGTCCCAAGACATCGCGATAGAATCGCAAGGACCTTTCTAGGTCCCTCACCCGCCAGTTGGTGTGATCCGCGTCGATTATCTTCATAGATTACCCTCCGAGAGTTACTTCTCTTTGCTGACCTCGAGACGAGGCGGCACTAAGTGAGGACCTGCCTCAGCAACCACGGTTCGACGTTGCCGCCGCTGATCACCACCGTGCTGAACTGGGCGGGAGGGATCTCCTCTGGACAGAACAAGTATGCCGCGAAGGCTACCGCCCCGCTGGGCTCCGCCACCAACTTCGCTTCGAATGCCAGTCTGCGCATGGCCTCCCTTATCTCCTCATCGCTCACGGTCACGATGTCGTCCACAAAGCTCCGAATATGAGCGAAGGTTACCTCTCCCAAGCGCTGGGGCCTTAGGCCATCGGCGATCGTGCGGCTCGCCTCTTCTGGCGAAAGCTCGACGATCCTTCCGCTCCTCAGGCTCGCACGGGCGTCTGGTGCCAGCTCTGGCTCCACCCCGATCAGGTGTACCTCAGGATTGCTGAGCTTGATGGCCGCGGCCACCCCACTTATGAGCCCTCCCCCACCGACTGGCACCAACACCGCCTCCACTTCGGGCAGATTCTCTATAATCTCCAGACCCACCGTGCCCTGACCGGCCACAAGAGCTTCATCGTCGAAGGGGGGCACCAGGGCGCACCCATACTCTGCGGCCAGCTCCCCAGCCTTGGCCTTACGCTCACTGCTGCCTTCTCCCACCAGCACAACCTGCGCTCCCAACTCCTTGGTCCTCTCTAGCTTCGCCTGCGAGGCGCCCCTCGGCATCACGATGACCGACCGCACTCCAAACTCTCGAGCCGCGTAGGCTACTCCTTGAGCGTGGTTACCGCTGGAGTAAGCGACCACTCCTCGGGCCTTCTCCTTCTCAGGAAGAGAGGCGATCTTGTTATAAGCGCCGCGCAGCTTGAAGGATCCGACCGGTTGGAGGCTCTCCGGTTTAAAGTAGAGGCATCGCTCTGCTCTTGAGCGCTGGTAAGGCACGAGTGGGGTGCGCACCGCCACTCCTTCGAGGCGACGTTGGGCCAGCCTTATGTCATTCAGATCTACCATGGTCCATAATCTACCCGTCAGGAAGAGCCTAAAAAGTGGTCTCTGAAATTAGGTAAG
>JALZFJ010000214.1 GCA_030867425.1 Actinomycetota bacterium
ATGTACGGGCACGGGCCGGTAACGAAGCGCGAGAGGGCCACGCTCGTCTTCGCCATCTGCATGAGCGAGTAGATACCCTCGTACATCCGCGCTCCCCCCGAGGCAGAGACAATCACGAGCGGCAACCCCTCATCGTAGGCCGTCTCTATTGTGCGGGTCACCCTCTCGCCCACGACGCTCCCCATAGATCCCCCGATGAACCGGAAGTCAATAGCAGCGATCGCTAGCGGGCGGTCCCCGATTGTGGCTACCCCGCTCAACACCGCGTCGTCGAGGCCGGTCTTCTCGCGCGCGTCACTGAGCTTCTCCTCGTACCCCTCGAAGCCCAAGGGGTCCCCGCCCCTCATTCCAGCGTCCCTCTCGAAGAAGCTTCCGGGTTCGGCGAGGAGGCGTATGCGTTCGCGTGCCGGGAGCGGATAGTGGAACTCGCAGTGCGGGCAGACGTTGAAGCGAGCCGAAAGCTCCTTCTCGTAGACGGGCTGCCCGCAAGACTCGCACTTGGTGAAGACACCGTTTATCGACCCAAGGCCGCTCTCCGTCTCCGGCGTGCTGGGGGAGTACTCCCGCCTCTTGCTCAGCCAGTGCCTAATGTTTGCCTCCCGCCCCCACGCGAGCCTCACTGTCGAGCGCCTCGCGCACCTCCCTGAGCCACGCGCCCGCGCCTTTCGGGCCCTCTGTTTCGACGAGCTGCATCAGCTTGCTGCCAACGATCACGCCGTCCGCCTCCGAGGCTGCCTCCACCGCCGCTTCGGCAGAGGAGATCCCGAACCCTAGGGCGACCGGCACCTCGACCCTCGCGCTCACCCTCCGTAAAAGCTCTATCGCCCTAGCCTGCAGCTTCTCGCGCGCTCCCGTAACGCCCGCCACAGAGACGCAGTACACGAAGCCCGAGGCGGCCTCGGCGATCTTGTCCAGTCGGGCGTCGTCCGTAGTGGGTGCCGCGAGCGGGCAGATCGCCACCCCCCTCTCGGCGGCCACCTCTCGGAAATCCAGAGCCTCGTCTATGGGGAGGTCCGGGATCACGAGCCCCATGACCCCCGCCCCAGCCACGTCTTCGAGAAACCTCTCCGTACCCCGGGCGAAGACGATGTTGTAGCTCGTCAAAAGCACCACCGGCACCCGAGCTGCAAAATGCGACGCGAGCCCAACACAGTATCCGAGGTTAGCGCCGTTCTCCAAGGCGCGGGTGTTGGTGTTCTGTATAACGGGTCCGTCTGTTAGCGAGTCCGAGAAGGGCACCCCGATCTCCACCACGTCCGCCCCCGCCGTGACGTAAGCCTCTCCCACCTCGTAAGCTCCTTCGAGCGTCGGGTAGCCCGCCGTAAGGTACGGTACGAGCGCCGCCCGCCCCTTCTCGAAGGCCACGTGCAGCCCCTTCCTATCCGTCACCAGAGACCTCTTCCGCCTCCCGCGTGTCTATGCCTAGAGCGTCCGCCGCTACTTCGACGTCCTTGTCTCCCCGGCCCGAGAGGTTCACGACTAAGTTCTTCCCCGTTCCGAGCTCCTTCGCGACCTTTTCGGCATAGAAGACGGCGTGGGCCGTCTCCAGGGCCGGGATGATGCCTTCCAGACGCGCCGTGGCCTCGAACGCCGCCAGAGCCTCCTCGTCGGTCACGCTCGCGTACTCGGCGAGTCCCTCGTCTTTGAGGTACGAGTGCTCCGGGCCCACGGCCGGGTAGTCGAGGCCCGCAGAGACCGAGTGGGCCTCTCGGATCTGGCCCTCCTCCGACTGCAAGACGTAGGTCAGGGCCCCGTGCAGGACCCCCAGGCGCCCCTCCGCCAGAGAGGCACCGTGCTCCCCGGAACGAAGCCCCCGGCCCGCCGCCTCGATGCCCACGAGTCGCACGCCCCCGCGCCCCACGAACGGGCGAAAGGCTCCGATGGCGTTCGAGCCCGCGCCGACGCAGGCGACTATGGCGTCCGGGTCCCTACCGAACCTCTCTCTGGCCTGCAGCTCTATCTCCCTGCCGATAACCGTCTGAAAGTCGCGCACTATCTTCGGGTACGGGGCGGGACCCACGACGCTGCCGATGACGTAGTGCGTGTCGTCTACGTTCGTCGCCCAGTCCCGAATCGCCTCGTTCACCGCATCCTTGAGCGTCCTCGAACCGCTTGAAACGGGCCGTACCTCGGCGCCAAGGAGCTTCATCCGCACTACGTTCAGATTCTGGCGGCGGGTGTCCTCCTCGCCCATGTACACTACGCACTCCTTGCCGTAGAGGGCGGCGACGGTCGCGGTAGCGACCCCGTGCTGGCCCGCGCCGGTCTCGGCGATGATGCGGCGTTTGCCCATCCGGTCGGCGATCAGGATCTGGCCCAGGGTGTTGTTGATCTTGTGCGCCCCGCTGTGCGCCAGGTCCTCCCTCTTGAACCAAATGTTCGCCCCGCCCCACCTACTCGTGAGCCTCTCGGCGAACATCAGAGGCGTCGGCCGCCCCACGAAGTCTTTTGCGAGGCCGTTCAGCTCCTCGACGAACTCCGGGTCGTCTTTGAACCGCTCGTAGGCTTCCTCGAGCTCTTCGAGGGCGCGTATGAGCGTCTCCGGCACGTAGCGTCCGCCATAGGGTCCGAAGTAGTACCCGGTTTCATCCTTTTGCTGCACTCACGAACCTCCGAACCCGTTCTTCGTTCTTCTTACCGGGCGCGTCTTCGAGGGAGCTCGAAGCATCCACCCCGTACGGCTCGAAGAACCGGACCGCCTCCCGCACGTTCTCTGGCGTTAGCCCCCCGGAGACGAGGATGTTACCACGACGTTTCAGCGATTTTGCCAGGGCCCAGTCGAACCGCTCCCCCGTCCCGCCCCACGCCTTTTCGCTACACGCGTCCAGCAGGAAGAGGTCCGCCTCGTATCCCTCCATCGTCTCCAGGAATCCCGCGTCCTGCACCCGCAAGGCTTTCATAACTTTGACCCCGCCTTCCCGCACGATGGTCACGCTCTCCGGGCTTTCGTCGCCGTGCAGCTGCACGTAGTCGAGCCCGACCTCGGCGGCGATGCGGAGCATCTCCTCGGGCTCCGAGTTCACGAATACCCCGACCTTCAGGAGGTGGCCCGGGAGCGCGGCGACCACCTCCCTGGCTCTCTCCTCGGTCAGCTTTCGCGGGCTCTCGGCGAAGACGAGCCCGACGGCGTCCGCGCCGGCCATTGCCGCCGTTCGGGCGTCTTCTGAGTTGGTTATGCCGCAGACCTTCACTCTGACCATGGGTTCGATTGTACTCCCTCTCCTGCCAGAAGGGGACCGGCCTAGGAGCCTTACTCTTCCGCGCTTATCCACGGGCGACGAGACCGAAGGAGGCCTTTCGTCTTGGCCTCAGCCCGCGGGGTTGTCGCCCATGCCCAGGGTAAGCCGGCCCCGCCCGGAAGCAACCGAGCGTCAAACGGCCCGCTTCGTAAGCGTACTGAACGGCGAAATTCAGGTAATCCCGCAACACGTCCGCCACAGTATAGCGACGGGGAGAACGGTGGCGGTCAGGCAATCGCTTTCTTCGCGATCCATGCCAGAGCACCGCCGGTCAGCGCGACTCCCGCACCCAAGAGCGCCGCGCTCCGCAGTTCGGGCCGGACAGGCTTCTCCTCTGAGTATTCCGATTCAGGGTAGTCTCTCGCCGGGCCTTCGCCGTCGTGCAGGGACATCTGTATCACCTGCGCCAGGTGCAGCGCGCTGCGGTCAGTGGCCTCTTTTATCTGCGAGCGACAGGAGAAGCCGTCGGTGACGATCAGGGCATCCTTGCCGGCATTCCTCACGGCGGGGAGCAGGACTCTTTCCCCTGCCTTCATGGAGACGTCGTAGTGCTCTCCCTTCTCGTAGCCCCAAGACCCCGCCATCCCGCAGCAGCCCGAATCGAGCAACTCGTAGTCGAGGCCCAGCTTCTCTAGCACCTTCTGCTCGTCGCTCATGCCCATGATCGCCTTGTGGTGGCAGTGCCCGTGCACGAGCGCCTTGCGCTCAAGCTTCGGGGGCTCGTAGCCCTCCTTCTCGAGAAACTCGCTCAGGATGTACGTCTGTCCCCTGAGCCGTCTCGCGTCCTCGTCGTTGGGGAAGAGGTTCACCAGCTCGTCACGGAAGACGGCCACGCAGCTCGGTTCGAGACCCACCATCGGCACGCCTTCGACAAGGTACGGGCGCAGCGCGTCGAGTATCTGCCGAAGCTGGCGCTTGGCGAGCGTCAGCATGCCGAAGTCGTAGAGCGGACGGCCGCAGCACAGGTTTTGTTCGGGTATCTCGACCCGGTAACCCGCGTCTTCGAGAACCTCGACCGCAGCTTTCGCCGTCTCTGGGAGGAAGTAGTTGTTGAAGGTGTCGGGCCACAGGATCACGGGCGGCTTCGTCAGGTTTCGCGGTCCGCGCTCGCGGAACCACTGCTTGAAGGTCTTCGGGGCGTAGGCGGGTATCGAGCGCTCGGGCGCTACGGTGGCCGCTGCCTTTGCCGCGTCGCTTAAAAGCGGAGTCTGGGTAAAGAAGTTCACTAGGCCCGGCGCGCGAGAGGCGAGCCTCGACCACCAGTGGATCAGGCCCATCGCATAAGCGTTTACGGGCCTCAAGCGTCCTTCGTAGTAGTGGGAGAGGAACTCGGCCTTGTAGGTTGCGATGTCGGTCTGCACGGGGCACTCACCCTTGCAACCCTTGCACGCGAGGCAGAGGTCCAGAGACTCCTTGACGTGCTCGTCGCGCCATCCGTCAGTTATGACCTCGCCCTGCAGCATCTCGAAGAGCAGGTTCGCGCGTCCGCGCGTGGTGTGCATCTCTTCCTTGGTAACCATGTAGCTTGGGCACATAGTGCCGCTCCCTTTGCGACAGCGCCCGATCCCGAAACAGCGCTCGGTCGCCACGACGAAGCTGTGCCTGTCCTCGGGGAACTTAAAGTGCGTCTCTACCTGCGGGGGGTTGTAGTCGGTGCCGGTGCGCAGGTTCGTATCCAGCGGGTAGGGATCCACAACCTTGCCTGGGTTCATCTTCCCGTGCGGGTCCCAGATGGCCTTAAACTCGCGGAAGGCCTCGACGAGCTCGTCCCCGAACATCACGGGCAAGAGCTCCGCCCGCTGGCCCTCGCCGTACTCGCCGGCGATGGAGCCGCCGTACTCGACGACCAGCTCCGCCGCCTCGAAGAGGAACGAGCGGAATTTTTTGAGACCCTCGGCCGTCTTGAGGTCGAAAGTGATGCGGGTGTGGACGCAGCCCTGGCCGAAGTGTCCGTAGTAGACGCAGTAGTAGCCGTACTTCTCCAGGAGCTTATCGAAGTCCCTGAGGTAGTCACCTAAGACCTCCGGGGGAACCGCCGCGTCCTCCCAGGTCCCCTCGGTCTCCATCGTGCCGGGCACGTTGGAGTAGTCCACTCCTGCCTGACGGACGGCCCAGACCGCCGTCTCCTCGCCAGGATCGCAGAGCTTCGAGCTCACGGGGTTGCCGTCCGACTCCAGGGTCTCCTTCGCCGCCTGAGCCTGCTCCAGAACCTCCTCTTCGGAGTCGCCGCCGAACTCGACGAGGAGCCAGGCGTTGCCTTCGGGGAGCTTCTCCCGGTCGGTGGCGAGGGCGAACTTCGTCTCCATGTTGTCGGTCAGGGTGCGGTCGAAGCCCTCTAGGGCGATGGGGCCGTGGGCCATGATCTCTTTGACGTGGTCGCCGGCATCGAAGCGGTCTTCGTAGCCGAAGACCACGGTCCTGCGGAACTGGGGACTGTTCATGAGGCGCGTCGTGGCTTCGAGGATGGTGACGCAAGTAGACTCCGTGCCGACCAAAGCGCGGGCGACGTTGAAGTTGTTCTCCGGCAAGAGCTGGTCCAGGTTGTAGCCGGAGCAGCGGCGTGGTATCTGGGGGTAGCGCTCCCGGATGAGGTCGGCGTACTTGTCGCGCAGGTCCCTTAGCTTACGGTAGATCTCGCCTTTCCTGCCTCCCTCGGCGATGATCTTCTCTAGCTCCTCCTCGCTTGTCTCTCCCACCCGCATCCGCGTGCCGTCGTAGAGCAGGACCTCCATCTCGAGGATGTTGGCTATGGTCTGGCCACCCATCACCGAGTAGGCCCCGCAGGAGTTGTTGCCGATCATGCCGCCTAAGGTGCAGAAGGCGTGGGTGGCGGGGTTGGGCGCGAAGGTCAGGTCGTACTCCTCTGCGGCGTCGCGCAACTGGTCGCAGATGACGCCCGGCTCTACGCGTGCGATCTGTTTCTCGGGGTCGAGCTCGACTATCTCGCGCATGTACTTCGAGAAGTCCATGACGACAGCGACGTTGCAGCACTGGCCGTTAGGGCTGGTGCCGCAGCCGCGGGAGAGGATCGGCGCCCCGTGCTCCCGGCAAGCGGCTACGGTCTTCACGACGTCTTCTTTGCTTTTAGGGACGACGACCCCGATCGGGACCTGCCGGTAGATCGAGTAGTCCGTCGCGTACAAAGCCCGGCTTCCGCGATCGAAGCGCACCTCGCCGCGGAGACCGTCCTCGCGTAGTTCCTTTTCCAGGGCCGCTGCGCCAGGATGCTGTGTGGCCGCCCCGTTCAGGGAGTTACCGTCTTTCCCGATCACGCTCCTCATCAACTCCTCCTTACTTCCCACTGCTGTCTCCGAGGGTTCTCTCGAACACGCCACGTTCTATTTTGGGTCGTCCACCTCGGATAAGAACCGTAGGGATTGCGTGGAGTACGTGTTGGGTATCGATTAACAGCGGCTAGGACGCTACGAGCCCCTCCTTCTCGAACTCCCCTGCGGTCTGCCCCGAACAGACGACACTCGTAGTTTAAAACGGCTTAACTCCCTACGCACTCTTTGGGGTTCGTAGGATACCTAAAGAGGTGGGGTTGTTCGCATCTTGAAGCGTCGAGGGTGTTGTACCATCCCTTACGGCATTTCAGAAAGCTTGGCAACAAGCGCCGGGGCACGCATTGCAGCTTCGCCCACGAGCACCGCATCCGCCCCGGCATCCCGTAAACGCTTAGCGTCCTCGGGCGTCTTCACGCCGCTCTCGGCGACGAGCGTCACGCCGGCCAGGCGCGAGGCTAGCTTCTCGGTCGTCCTCAGATCTACGGTGAAGTTGCGGAGGTCGCGGTTGTTGATGCCGACAACCCGAGCGCCAGATTCGAGCGCGAGGTCCGCCTCCCACTCGTCGTGCACCTCGACGAGCGGCGTGAGGCCGACCTCGACGGCTAAGGAAACGTAGCGGGCCAGAGCGTTCACCTCGAAGAGGGCGGCGATGAGGAGTACGGCGTCAGCGTGCGTACCCGCCTCCAGAACCTGAGCCTCGTCCACGGTAAAGTCTTTGCGCAAGACGGGGAGGGCGACGTGCCCACGGGCCGCGTCGAGATCTTGGAGAGAGCCCTTGAAGCGGTCGGGCTCGGTGAGGACAGAGAGGCAAGAGGCGCCTTCGGCCTCGTACCGGGCTCCCCACCCGGCGGGGTCTGCGTCGCCTATGAACCCCGCCGACGGCGAGGCGCGTTTTATCTCGGCGATCACGGAGAGGCCAGGTGTAGCGAGTGCTCCCGCGAAGTCGCGCTTTTCGAAGAGGAGGGCTTCCTGGTAGAGGCCGTCGAGGACGGTGAGCTCCCGGAGCTCCTCGGCCCTCTTCAAGGCGGTGGCGGCGAGCTCGTCGAGGACGGTTGGGCGCTCTCTCATACGGTGCTCCCCACGCCTGCTAGGCGACGCGTCTCGCGGACGAAGTTCGCAAGCGACTTCTCGGCGGCCCCGCTCGCGATGGATTCTTCGGCGAAGCGGACGCCTTCTTCCACCGTCTTCGCCTTGCCGGAGACGTAGATCGCGGCGCCGGCGTTCAGCAGGATCACGTCGCGGGCAGCACCCTTCTCTTCACCGGAGAGTACGTCCTTTAGGACGCGGGCGTTGAGGTGGGCGTCGCCGCCCAACAGACCGTCAGGGGCGTGGCGGGAGAGGCCGAAGTCTTCCGGTGTGATCTCGCGCTCCGTGACAGCGCCGTCCGAGACCTCCGCCGCCAAAGTCGGGCCCGTGACCGTGATCTCGTCGAGGCCGTCAGTCCCGTGCACTACGAGCGCCCTCTGGGCGCCGAGCTCCTTCAAGGCCTCTGCCACCGGCCTCACGAACTCGCGGCCGAAGACGCCGACGAGCTGGCGTTTGGCCCCGGCCGGGTTGGTCAACGGCCCGAGCAGGTTGAAAACGGTCCTGAACGGTAGCTCGGCACGCACGGGGACCACGTGGCGCATCGCCGGGTGGTGGGTACGGGCAAACATGAAGCCGATCCCGACCTCCTCTATGCACTGCCCGACCTTTTCTGGCCCAAGCTCTATCTCAGCCCCCAAAGCTTCAAGGACATCCGCCGAGCCAGCCCGGCTCGTAGCGGCCCGGTTGCCGTGCTTGGCGACCACGACCCCGGCCCCGCGCGCCACGAACGCCGCCGCCGTCGAGATGTTGATGGTGCCCTTCGCGTCGCCGCCGGTACCGCAGGTGTCCACGACGTCCCCGGGAGCCTCGACCTTTTGGGCGAAGCGGCGCATAGCGCGGGCGAAGCCTACGATCTCCCCGACCGACTCGCCGCGCACCCGCAAGGCCGTCAAGAGCGCCGCCGTCACCGCGGGGTTGACCGTGCCCTCCATAATCTCCTCTAGCGACCGTTCGGCTTCGGCGGCGGAGAGGGACTCCCCGGTGACGGCTTTCCTCAGGATCTCCCTGAGCAAGTACCCTAAGCCCCCAAGAAGTTCTTCAAGAGTTCTTTACCGCTCCTCGTAAGGACGCTCTCCGGGTGGAACTGGACGCCCTCGACCGGCAACTCCTTGTGCCGTACACCCATGATCACGCCGTCCTCGGTCCGGCTGGTCACGGTCAGGCACCCGGGGATCGAATCGGGCTCGATGACAAGCGAGTGGTACCGCGTCGCTTCGAAGCCTTGCGGCAGCCCCCTGTACACTCCCTCGCCGTCGTGCATAATCCTTGCGGTCTTGCCGTGCACGGGCTCTTTTGCGCGCACCACCTTGCCCCCGTACGCCTGTCCTATCGCTTGGTGGCCGAGGCAGACGCCGAGCACCGGGACCCCCTCGGGGGCTTCTTCGATAGCTTTCAAAGAGACCCCAGCCTCGTTCGGGGTGCACGGGCCCGGCGAGACGACTATCCTGTCCGGTTGGAGCGCGAGGATCCCCCCCGTCGTCACCTCGTCGTTGCGCCGGACGAGGACCTCGGCCCCGAGCTCCCCGAGGTACTGGACCAGGTTGTACGTAAAGGAGTCGTAGTTGTCTATCACCAAGACCCGCATAACCACCGGGATTGTAGCAAGGAGAGAAGGTAACAGCAGGGCTACCGAATCGGGGACCTCATGACCCTGTTTCTCACCGAAAGGGAGGTCGAGGGCCTCCTCGACATGCGCTCTGCTTTAGCCGCCGTAGAGGAGATCCTGCGCCAGCATGCTGAGGGCCGCGCCACGAACCGCGCCCGCCGCCGCGTCGCCCTGCCCGGAAGCGGCCTGAACGTCATGTTCGCCGGTGCCCCCGAGATCGAGGCTTTGGGCCTCAAGGCCTACACCGTCGCCCGTACGGGCGCTCGCTTCTACACGATGCTCTTCGATCCCGAGACGGGCGAGCTCCTCTCCATGATGCAGTCGGACAAGCTCGGCCAGGTGCGTACGGGCGCCGCGAGCGGCATCGCCACCAAACACCTCGCCCGTGAGGACGCGAATTCTCTCGGGATCTACGGCGCGGGCTGGCAGGCCGAGGCCCAACTAGAGGCGATCGCCGCCGTGAAGAAGCTCGACCGCGTCATCGTCCACAGCCGCACCGAAGAGTCGCGCAAGGCATTCGCCGAGAAGATGGGCGAGCGTTTGGGGATGGAGGTAGAGACCACCCACGCCCCCGAGGAGCCCGCGGCTCAGGACATCGTGGTGACGGTGACTTCGTCCAAAGAGCCGGTGCTGCGAGGTGAGTGGCTCAAGCCTGGCGTCCACGTCAACGCCGCTGGGTCCAACTTCCTCTTCAAGACCGAGATCGATCGCGACGTCGTCAAACGCTCGAGCCTCGTCACCATAGACTCTCGGGAGGAGCTGGGCCTCGAAGCCGGCAACCTTCTCCAGGGCATAGAGACCGGGACGGTTCTCCCCGAGGCTATCCGCGAGCTCGGCCAGATCGTCGCGGGGCAGATAAAGGGCCGCCAGAACCCCGAGGACATAACCCTCTTCGCCAGCCAGGGCCTCGCCCTCGAAGACCTGGCCGCCGCCCGCCTCGTCTACGACCGGGCTTTGGAGCAGGGTGTAGGGCGCGAGATAGACTTTTAGGGCTCGGGGCCGGAGCGGAGGCCTGGGAGCCGAGGCCATCGTGGCCTCGGCGCTCCTGACGAGAGCCGCCGCGACGTTGGTGAACTCCGGGGTCTCCGGCGAGAGCGCTCTGGCGTTCGTGCTGGTCGAGGCGGACTTCTCTGGGCTGGGCATCGGCTGCACTTCTGTCGCCTCGACGCCACCGGGGCCTCGGTCGTACGCGCAGTCGCGCAGGGCTTGGCCTCGGGCCTTCTGAACTCCTTCGCGCAGGTCATGACGGCCCTAGGTTTGGCCGTGCTCTTCGCGGTCGCCGCAGCGAGCACCGATGCTCTGGCGAATGGCGAAGAGCCTACGGCCGCCGCGCTGGTCGAGAGTTCCCGGTGGGCGTTCTTCGTCGGCACCGGTCTGGCCGCCTGCCACGTCACTCTCTCCATGGTACGCGAGAAGGAGGTGCCCCGATCGTAAGCGCGGGGCACAACCCGAGTACAATGGCGAACCACGCTAGCGGAGCAAAACAGACCACCGGGAGGAGAACCTTGGCCGAGATCTTTGAGAAGCCACCGGAGACTGGGGGGCGCTACGAGCCGCTCGGTACAGCGGAGTTGCTGGACCACGACAACCGCAGCCTGCGCCTAAAGGCCGGCTCGGCGGCCGTAGAGGTTACAGCCCTCGCCCCCGACCTCTTCCGGGTCGGGATGTTCCCGGAGGGACGGACGCCGAGGTACGACTCCGAGGCGATCGTGAAGGAGGAGTGGGAGAGCGTCGAGGTCTTTATGGAACAGTCGGACGATGAGGTAACGCTCTCTACCACCGCCGCCACCGCCCACGTCTTCTTGAATCCTCTGCGAGTGCGGTTCACCGACGCCTCTGGACGCGGGTTCGCGGCGGATGACGAGGAGCTTGGGATGGGTACGGTCGTAACACCTGACGCCGACGTGTTCTCGGAGCCGCTCGGATCCCCGGTGCGGCTCTACAAGAGGCGCGAGATGGGCGAGCGGTACTTCGGGTGCGGCGAGAGGACCAGCGGCCTTGAGAAGACGGGCACGTACCAGGTCTTCTGGAACGTCGACCCTCCCCTCGGCCACACCGCCTCCTACAACAACCTCTACACCTCCATCCCCTTCACCCTCTCGATGACTAACGGCAAAGCCTACGGCCTCTTCTTCGACAACACCCACCGCATCGAGTTCGACCTCGCCAGCGAGAACCCGGAGCGTGCCTACTACGGGGCCGAAGGCGGCGACCTCGTCTACTACGTCTTCTGCAGCCCAACTCCGAGGGACATCGTGGACCGCTACACCGAGCTCACCGGCCGCACCCCGATGCCGCCCTTGTGGTCCCTGGGCAATCAGCAGTGCCGCTACAGCTATATGGACGAGGGCGAGGTACGTGAGGTGGCCCGGGGATTCCGGGAGCGCTACATCCCGTGCGACGTCATCTACCTTGACATTCACTACATGGACGGCTACCGGGTCTTCACCTGGAACGAGGAACGCTTCCCGGAGCCGGAGAAGCTGATCTCCGAGCTAAGAGAACAGGGCTTCCGCGTCGTCACCATCGTGGACCCCGGCGTGAAGGTGGACGAGAACTATCCCGTCTACACCGAGGGGCGAAGGCGTAACCTCTTCTGCAAGACGAGCGAGGGCGAGGAGTACCACAACGTCGTGTGGCCGGGGATGTGCGCTTTCCCGGACTTTACCAACCCGGAGACCCGCGAGTGGTGGGGCGAGAACCACCAGGCGCTCCTGGACAAGGGGGTGGCGGGGATCTGGTGCGACATGAACGAACCCTCACTCTTCGTGCCGAGGCAGTCCACGATGCCCGGCGACGTGGTGCACCCCGGCGGGCAGAGCGGTGAGGCGAAGCTGCACGCTCAGATCCACAACACCTACGGCTCGCTCGACGCTCGCGCCGTCCGCGAGGGGCTTTTGAAGCTCAGGCCGGATGAGCGGCCCTTCGTGATCACGCGCGCCGGGTACGCCGGGCTTCAGCGCCACGCGCTACAGTGGACGGGAGACAACTCCTCGTGGTGGGAGCACCTGTGGATGAGCATGCCCCAGCTACAGAACCTGGGGCTCTCCGGCGTCTCCTGGGCCGGGGTGGACATCGGCGGCTTCTGGGGCGACGCCAACGGCGAGCTCTTGGCGCGCTTCACGGAGTTCGGGGTTTTTCAGCCCTTCTGCCGCAACCACACCGCTTTAGGCACCCGAAGGCAGGAGCCGTGGGCTTTTGGGGAGCCCTACGAGTCGGTTTGCCGGGAGATGATCAAGCTCAGACAACGCCTCCTCCCCTACCTCTACGCCCTCTTCGAGGAGTGCCACCGAACCGGCGCCCCCATCTTGCGCCCCCTGCTCTTCGAACACCCGGAAGACGAGACGACCTACACTATGGACGACGAGTTCCTGCTCGGAACCGCGCTCCTCGTCGCCCCCATAACCCGCCCCGGCATCGAACACCGTCACGTCTATCTGCCGGAGGGCACCTGGCTCCACTTCTGGACCGGTGAGAGGTTCGAGGGCCCGGCCCACCTCCTGGCGCACGCCCCTCTGGGCGAGCCGCCGATCTACATCAAGGCCAACACCACCCTGCCCTTGTGGCCGGAGATGAACCACGTCGGCGAGAGGCCCGCCGATCCCCTTACGCTCCGCCTCCATCCGGCGGAGGGCGCGGGCGAGGCCACCCTCTACGAGGACGCCGGTGACGGCTTCGGTTACGAGAGGGGCGAGTACGCCAAGCGGCGTGTGGTCTGCGAGGTTCTGAGCGGGAGCATCTCGGTACGCCTCGAAGAACGCGAGGGCTCGTTCACCCCCGAACGAGAATCGGTATACCTGGAGCTAAGGGGCGTAAACACCCGTCCGGAGACCGTCTCCGTAAACGGCGAGGCGGCCGACTGGGACTACGAGGAGGAAGGCGGGAAGATCACGGTACGGTTGACAGAAGATGTCGGGGAGACGAACGTAGAGGTAAGGATCCAGTCCACCGGCCCGGACCTCCCGCCAGCGTAGAGGCCTTTTAGCGTTCTTCGATAAAGGCTTCGAGCTTCGGGTCGGTGAAGTCTCGCGCCACAAGCTCGACCCCGAGGTCGGCGAGATCCTCGGCCCTTTGGGTGGAGGCGATGCCGACCGTGGGGATGCCGGCGGCGGTCGAGGCGGCAATTCCGGAGGGCGAGTCCTCGAAGGCCACGGCCTCGTCGGCGGAGATCCCAAGGGCTTCGAGGGCGGCGCGGTAAGGGGCCGGGTCGGGCTTGCCGGCGCCGACTTCGTCGGGCAGGATCACGGGCTCGAAGACGCTCTGCAACCCCAAAGCGCGCAGGACGGCGAGGACGTTCTCCCTCGGGGCGTTGGTGACGAGGGCGTTCGACATCCCCCTCTCCCGGCCCTTGGCGATGAAGCCAAGTAGGCCCGGCAGCGGCTCCAGATCCCCGGCCCGCTCGCGGAACTCGGCGTCCTTGGCCTCGGAGATCGCCCGGGCCTCCTCGGGCGAGAGGTCAGGGAGGAGGTCCGCGACGGCCTCCGGACCTAGACGGCCGCTAATATTCTCCCGGTAAAAATCCCAGGTGACGTCGTAGCCGTAAGGCTCCAAGAACTTCGCCCACGTCAAGCGGTGCACGGAGTTGGTGTCCGCCAGCGTGCCGTCGAGATCGAAGAGCAACGCCTTAGGCACGCCAGACCCTACGAACCGTGGTACAAGAACATGTTCAGGGCGCGGGTGATGATGAGGAGCGAGCCGAGGTATAGGAGCATGAAGAGGTGTCCACGTTCCCTGCCCTTTCGCAGTGGGCTCGTCTTGTACTCGGCCATCCCGAAGATGAGCCCTACGGCGCACAATCCCCACACCCAGTACAGCGTCAGGTACCGCGCCGCGTCCCCGGGCGCCGGGGAGAGCGTCGCCCACGCGAACATCGTCGTGACGAAGAGGGCCAGAGAAGCCGAGACCAGAAAGAGCGACTTGTTCAGCCGGCTCCGGCGCTTCCAAGCGAGCCAACCGGTGAAGATATACCTCGCTGAATGCGTCCCAGATCTCATGCTGATATGTTAGCAGCCCCCTCCCACGAGCCGGTAATAGGTCTCGACCCTAACCCCTCGCCTGGCTAAATACCTTTGTGGGTCGTCTGCTCGTCCTGCTCGCGCCGCGGCGGGTGGTCTGATCTATCGGCCGCTCTCGTCCGTACTACGCTCCACCCTTGTTATTCTGTTCCGCACAAAACCAGCGAGAAGGAGGAGATAACGTTCCTAACGTCGAGCGCAGAGCGCACGTGGTTTGGAAAGGGGACCTTATGTGCGGCAACGGGTCCCTTTTGGAAGAGGACAGCAGGGAGCCGAGGGACGCGGCCGTAACCTTCGCTTCACGCGCCGGAAGTCCGGAGAGTAAGACGAGCCTGGAGGAGCTGATAGCCTCCACCCACGCGATTTGCCACGCGATGGCACTCTCCAACACTCTGGCTGAGCAAGACGCGCCCCCGGTGCGTCTCAAGGTGGACGCTGTGTATCCTAGACGACAAGCAGCTCAAGATCACCACCGTGAGCATCGAAGTT
>JALZFJ010000269.1 GCA_030867425.1 Actinomycetota bacterium
TCTAGGGCCACGTCGAGGATGTTTATGTCGGTGACGAAGAACCCCCAGGCGAAAGCGCCGATGATCAAGAACACGAAAGCGATCCAATCGAGGGCGTTCTGTGGGCGCATTAGAGTTAACTCCTTTCATTATATGTTGGGTATGAGGCCGAGGGGTCAAAGCACCTCCCGGCTGAGGTAGGCATAGAGGCCGTCGTAGAGCGCGTCGGTGTGACCGATGAGGCTCTCGTCGTCCGGCAGGGCGAGCTGCATGCCCCTGACTATGACATCAAGGCCCTCCGACTCCGGGCGTCCGTACTTCTCGTCCATGAGATCCGCGTCGTGGACGATCTCAGCTATCTCCGATAGGACGGGGTCTTGCAGGTCGTACTCCTTGAGGAAGGTCTCGAAGGAGCAGTCTTCTCCGTGGTGAGAGAGCCGAGCCCCCGCCACGTCGAATAGCTTAGCTCCCTCCGGGGCTTCCTCCGGATCCTTGAAGAAAGCGAAGTTGGCCTCCGGGTCCACGAAGCGCTTGATGAGCCAGGCGCAGGCGGTGCGGTCTACGTGGCAGCCTCGACGGGTTGCCCAAAGCATCAGTCGCCGCTCCCCGTGCCAAGCTTCCCCGACGGGCTTTCGCCCTCCCTCACGGTCTGCCTAGCGGCCTTGAGTGCCTCGGAGGCCTCCTTTCTCGAGGCGGCGCGGAAGTAGTCCCGCCGCCGTTCAACTCGGAACTCTCGCTCGAGTTTGCCCAGCTCCGCTAGTAGTGTTTCGCCCCCGCCTAGCTCGGCCTTGCGTCGGACCCGCTCCGCGCTCGCGATGATGGCCTGGTACGCCTCTTCTCGGGAGGAGCGAAAGGCTTCGACAAGCTCCTTGTCTTCGGCTTGGGTGTTGGGTTGTCCCTCCCAGAGGGTAGCTTCGCCCCCGGCCTCCCTTACGCGAAGCTGGAGCCACTCCAACTGCTCACGGGTCACAGCATCCTCGGGTAGGGCAGCTACCCCGTCCTGGAGATAGAGGGCACCCAATGCTTTGAGCTTGCGCCACACAGCGACCCGGTGGCGGGAGGGTTCGCGGGGGAGGTGGTAGACAAGGAGAAGCCATCGCGTCTTCCCCACCTCCGCTTTCCCTACAGCAGCGTCCACACCATCCCCGCTAGAGCGCCCACGGGCACCATCAGGTAGACCGGAACCTTGAACCTCTGCAGCACCACGAACGAGACGACCGCTACTACCAAGGCGAACACGTCGAGCCCCGCAAAGGTGCCGCTGTCCGGGAACAGTACCCTGGTGGCGAAGAAGACGGCCAGGTTCGCCACCACGCCAACGACCGCCGCCGTGACCCCCACGAGAATCGCCCTGAGCCGCGGGTCGTTCGCTAGAAGCTCTATGTACGGGGCTAGCAAGAAAATGAACAGGAAGCACGGCAGGAAGGTCGAGTAGGTCGTGATCACGGCTCCCAGCGTTCCGTAGAGCAGCGGGTCGAAGGGGCCGGGGTTATTCCACGCTCCGAAGAAGCCAACGTATTGCGTGACCATGATGAGCGGACCCGGCGTGGACTCGGCGAGGCCCAGGCCCTGTACCATCTGGTCCGCCGTTAGCCACCCGTAGCTGTTCACCGCCACGTCGGAGATGTAGCTGAGGACCGCGTACGCCCCGCCGAAGGTTACGAACGCCGCCCCCGTGAAGAACAGCGCTTCCCGCACCAGCACGTCCTCCCCGCCGCGCCACAGGTAGAGCGCCCCCATCGGTACCGCCCAGAGCATGATGAAGATCCCCAAAAGCCTCAGGTTGCGCAGCGCGGAAGGCCGGCCGTTTGATGTGGTCGTGTCGCCGGCAGAGGCTTCCTCCGCCGTAGAGCCGTGCCCGCCGCCCCTGAAGGCCTCGGGCACCACACGACTCACGATAAGCCCACCGAGCGCGGCGGCGACCACGACCAACGGGAAGGGTACAGAGAGAAAGTAAAGGGCGACGAATGCCAGGATCGAGAAGGCGAAGAGGATCGCGTGGTTGAGCGCCCGCTTACCGATCCTCAGTACGGCCTCGACCACGATGGCGATCACCACGGGTTGGACCCCGTAGAGGAGCCCCATAATCGCAGGCACCTCGGAGTGGGCGGCCGCGAGGTAGGAGAGGAGCCAGAGCACGAAGATCGACGGGATGACGAAGAAGGAGCCAGCAACGATGCCGCCCAGCGTGCCGTGCAGCCGCCAGCCTATGTAGACGGCAACCTGCTGGGCCTCCGGGCCGGGCAAAAGCATGCAAAAGTTGAGCGTCCTCAGGTACTGGCCCTCAGAGACCCAACGTTTATTCTCTACCAACTCCCGGTGCATGATCGCGATCTGCCCTGCAGGACCGCCGAAGTTGATGAAGCCCAGCTTTATCCAGAACCAGAACGCCTCCCAGAACCCTACCGCTTCTGCTTGGGTCGATCGCCTTCTACCCTCGGTTGTCGTATCCATCTAAACCCGTCGTTTTGGTGGACGACAATACAAGACGGTAGAGTAACCGTGGTTACAAAAAATGTCAAGGAACCTGAGTCTGCTAACCCTCATTCACCTAGTCTCCTAGTAGGTGCTTTCCCAGAAACCCCTACTCACCGATCTGGAAATCAGAGCGTCCACGAGGCGATCACGACGTCGTGAAGCGGTCCTCACCACGAAGGGACATCATTACATGTAGGGGATCCGCATAATTCTTCCTGCAAAACGCTACTTTTTCAAAGTGGGAGATGCTGGAGTCGAACCAGCGACCCCCTCCTTGTAAGGGAGAACTAGGAATTTCGCAGACGTTCGTAGTTGTTCAGATTTCCCTGCAAACAGACGTATTTCCTCTTCTGGATCGTTGCTGCTGTTCGCCGTTGTTCGTGTGGGTTGGTGTACTAATGGTGTAGTTTATGTGCAGAGCAGGCGCCTCAGAGCTCGACCATGACCTTGATCGCCTCCCGCTCGTTCATCGCCCGGTAGCCCTCGGGCACCTCGTCGAGGCTCACGACCCGGTCGAAGACTCGACCGGGTTCGATCCTGCCTTCGAGGATGTCCGGCAGAAGCTCCTCGATGTACGCACGGGCCGGGGCGGGTCCGCCGCTCACTGTGACATTGTTGTAGAACCGCGGCAGCGCTGCCGGGATCGACTCGTCCTGGGGAACACCAACGCGGCTGACGGCGCCACCCGGGCGGGCGATGCCGATAGCGGTGAGCATCGACTGTTCGAGGCCGACGCACTCGAGGACGGAGTGGACGCCAAAGCCGTCGGTGAGCTCGCGCACGCGCTCAACGGCCTCCTCGCCTCGCTCGCTGACGACGTCTGTTGCGCCGAACTCCCTCGCCAGTGCGATCCGGTCGGGGTGACGGCCCAGGAGGATGATCTGCTCAGCGCCGAGACGCCGGGCGGCGATCACGCCGCA
>JALZFJ010000277.1 GCA_030867425.1 Actinomycetota bacterium
AAGCGCCCGCGGCGTACCAGATCCCGAAGGCGGCGGCCAGCGCCCCTAGCACGGGGGCGACGCGCTCGAAGTTCCTCGCCAGCGGACCCGTCGCTATTGCGAGCCCGAAGGCGGTGGAGAGCAGGGCCATCGAAACGGCGGTGCCCGCGGCGAAGACGAACAAAGCCCCCGCGGCTCCGGCTGGGTCGGGTATGGTCGACAGCAGCAGCAGCGTAAGCCCACCGGAGCCACCGATACCGTGCACGAGCCCCACGCCGTACGCCGAGAGCGGCGTGCGGAGCCCGTGAGCTTTATGGGGATGCTCGTGCACGGAACCGTCCGCGTGTGAGTGGAGGTGACGGTGGGGCGGGCCGTTGGCGTGAGCGTGAGGGTGGGCGTGGAAGACGCCGCGGCGCCACCTCACGAGCAGACGGACGGCGAGTATCACGATGATAACCCCTATCGCCACTTCTGCGGCCTGCTGGATCCTCTCCGGCAGGTACTGGCCTAGCAGCACGAGCGGTAGCCCGACCAAGACGAGCGTCGTTCCATGCCCGAGGCCCCAGCTGAAGCCCATGAAGGTGGCCTTCTTAACTCCTTCGTGATCCTCGGAGGCTATAAGGGTGGAGACGGCGGCCAGATGGTCAGGGTCGCTGGCGTGCCTTAACCCCAGCAGCAGGCTCATAAGCAGGACGATTCCTAAGCTCACGTTCGTGGTGTGGAGGAACCCCTCGAGCCAGCCGTCTATCGCGGACATACGCGCTCCCTTCTATTGCCGCGCACCGCTAACAATCGCATAACCGTAATGCAACAGGGGTTAGCCTTCCTCCACCTGCCGTGCGAGCGCGGGAAGTTCGAGATAACGCGGTTGAGTTCCCGCGCGGTCGCTTGGCGTGCTCGCCTACGATGTAGCCCCGCGTCGCTCCAGCCAGGAACACCACTCGTCTACGCCCTGACCCGTGCGGGCGCTGGTGAGTATGCGTTCGACGCCCGGGTTGACCGCGTCCAGGTTACCCAGGAATTGCTCCAGGTCAAAGTCCAGGTGCTCCAGCAGATCTAGCTTGCTGACAAGTACGAGGTCTGCCAAGCGGAACATGAGAGGGTACTTGAGGGGTTTCTCCTCCCCCTCGACGATCTCCAGGTCGTATCCTCCACACACCCCGCATTGCAGGGGAAAATCCTCTAGCCGGCTCTCCGCCCCACACCCGCGGCACGAGCCGGTGGCCGGGACCTCCTTCATCTCCAGCTCCGCGCCTGCGATCGGCGTACCTTGCGCCACGAGCTCGAAGCTAAACTTCAAGGCGGAGGACACGAGCTGTCGCAGATGCCCTACCTTCAGGTACACCTTCGTGACCCGCCCGGCCGTTCGCGTGGCGGCCGCTGATGCCGACCATGGATTCGGCTATAGCCAGCTCGTGCAAGCGCGCTAACCCTCCTCCCTCAACACATCTATAAGCCCCAGCAGCACGTGGTAGACGGAGGCCTGCACCTCCTGAATGCGCGGGATGTAGTCCGAGCGCACCACCACCGCGTGGTCCGCGAGCCGCTCGCCCACGATCCTCCCCCCATCGTAGCCAACGATGCCCACCGTCAGCAGCCCACGTTTGCGAGCTTCGGCCATGGCGTGCAGGATGTTGGCCGAGCCCCCGCTGGTCGAGACGCCTACGGCTACGTCGTCCTCCGGCCGGGCGTGGGCGATGAGCTGGCGAGTGAAGATAGCCTCGCTGCCGATGTCGTTGGCGATGGCCGTGATGTTGGCCGGCTCGGCGGATAAAGAGAGCGCCGGAATGGGCTCCATGCCTGGTGGCGGAGCTACGCAGTCGGCGACCAGGTCGTTCGCGTCAGTGGCCGACCCGCCGTTGCCGAAGGCTATGATCTTGCCCCCCCGCCCTAGCCGCTCGGAGATCGCCGCGGCGAGCTCCGAGATGGCGGACGCCTCCGTCTCGGCGGTGGCGGCCCGCATGCCGTTCACCTCCTCCATCTTCTGCAGCATCGAGCCCTGCACCTCTTTCACAACCTCTTTGAGCTGCTGCTCCCCTTTGCCCAAGAAGGGATAGAGGAAGGAAGAAGCTCCCACGTCGTGGCCCTGCTCGCGGTGCTCGAAGTATACATGCACCGTCTCCCAGAGCATGTGGTAGAGGACCTCGAAGACCTCCTGACAGACGAACGGGTCTTCGTCTGGTAGCTCGAACGGGTAATTCCCCGCCTCCCCCGTCAGGGCAAACGTGAGCGCGCCGCGCTCCCGCGCCGTAAGGAGCGCCCGCTCCACCGCCGGATCTGCAGCCGGAAAGGAGAAGCCCATGACCATGTCCTCCGGACGCAGGATGACCGGCAGGCGCCTCTCGAAATCCTGACCAACGTCCAGCGCCGGCAGGGCGCGCTTACCCACGATCACCGGGTGCACGAACTCCACCGAGACGTGCTCTGCATCGGTGGTGGCAGAACCGCGCCCGAACGCCAGGAGACGACCACCAGCCAAAAATCGGCGGGACATCTCGTGGCAGGCCTCGGCTAGCCGAGGGGCCTCAGCCCTGAAGAAGGACTCAAAGATCTTGTTGCGCCGGAGCAACTCCGTCCTGCTCCGGGTAGTGAGGGCACTCGTATTGACCGTCATCTCTCCTGCTTCCCGACCCAGAACGTCACAGGTGCTGGAGCCGGTTCATTCCTGAGAAGCCTCCGTTTCGCCCTGCCTCTGCACGATTTCGGACGGGCTCTCCATCTCGGCCAGCGGGTAGATGTCGTAACGGGCGAAGTTGTAGACGGGTGCCATGGCCAGCAACCGCTCGAGCTCTTCGTTGGAGGCGACGTCGTAGATCCACGCGCCGCCGTGCTTGCCGACGATATGGTAGCGCTGCTCCAACTTGCCCTCATCCGCCACCTCCTTCGCGTACGCGGGCATGCGCATGACGGCGTGGACAACCTCAGTGCTCAGCCGGGCGAGATCCAGCTCCCACATCACCAGGAACTTCACCGCTCCGATCCTCCCGGCGCCCTCAACAAATTCTCGGCAGCGGATCGCCGACGAGCATATCTATCATGCGGGTGCCGCCGAACCCGGTGTGCATGAGGACCATCCGCGCCGGCTCCTCGCGCACCTCCCCGATGATCGAGGCTTCCTCACCTCCCTCGACGCCGCGCAACGCCTCTAAAGCGCCATCGGCGACTTCGGGAGCCACGACGGCGAGGAGCTTGCCCTCGTTGGCTACGTAGAGGGGGTCTATCCCTAAGATCTCGCACGCCCCGTGCACGACGTCCCGGATCGGGATCTTCTCCTCCCAGAGCGCGACGCCGAACCCCGAGTCGCGGGCGAGCTCGTTCAAAACCGTGCCCGCCCCGCCACGCGTGGGATCGCGCATGAAGCGCAGCCCCGGCCCCGCGGTCTCTTTGAGCACCCCGACCAGCGGGGTGAGGGGTTGGGTGTCCGAGAGCACCTCAGCTTCGAGCTCCAGGTCTCCGCGCGCGATCAGGATGGCGGCCCCGTGGTCACCCAGAGTGCCGGAGCAGAGGATCTTATCCCCCGGCCGCACGGAAGCGGATGATAAGTTTAGCTCTGGGTCCGCGGCTCCCACCCCGGTAGTGACGGCGTAGAGCCCGTCGCCCTTCCCACGCTCGACCACCTTGGTGTCCCCGGTGGCGATAGATACCCCGGCCCGCCCGGCGGCTATAGCCATCGCTTCCACCTCATGCGCCAGCACCTCGGTCTCCAACCCCTCCTCTACGATGAGGGCGGCGGAGAGTCCTATAGGGGTGGCCCCGGAGACCGCCAGGTCGTTCACCGTCCCGTTGACCGCGAGCTCCCCGATGGAGCCGCCGGGGAAGACCAGCGGGCGCACCACGAAGGAATCGGTGGTCAGGGCAAGCTGGGCATCCCCGAAAGGCAGCAGCGCCGCGTCGGTGAGCGGCGCGAGCGCCGGGTTGTCGAGGGCCGGTAGCAAGAGGCCCTCTATGAGCTTGCTGGTCGCCTTACCCCCGGCCCCGTGGCTCATGTCTATGCGCGGGGCGGTGAACTTCGGTGGCCGGCGGCGGCTCTGCTCGAGCGCGTCGAGGACGCGCTGTTCTCTCTGCTCGCTCACTGCTTCGAACCTATCTCGACCTTCTCGAACGACTTGCGGCCGAAGTTGTAGTAGGCGGCGCAGGCCCCCTCGGAGGAGACCATGAGGGCGCCGAGGGGATGGTCCGGCGTGCAGGCCGTGCCGAAGACCCTGCACTCGTGGGGCTTGAGCACGCCTTTGAGGACCTCCCCGCACTGGCAGGCCTTGGGGTCGGCCACCCGCACGCCCGGCGTGGAGTAGCGCAGCTCGGCGTCGAATTCCGCGTACGCCGCGGAGAGCTTGAGCGCCGACTGGGCGATAAAGCCCAGGCCCCGCCACTCGAAGTACGGCCTGAGCTCGAAGACCTCGGCCATGCTCTTTAGGGC
>JALZFJ010000405.1 GCA_030867425.1 Actinomycetota bacterium
GCCCAGGGTGTGCGATTGCGAGCGGTATCCCGGGCAGGCCCGCTCCCGCTCCCACGTCCACGACCGATCGCGCCTGCCATAAGTCCTTTACGATGAAGCAACTTAGGGAATCGAGCAGATGCTCGACGATGATCTCGTCTCGATCACTGGTTCCTACTACATTCGCCAACTTGTACCCGGCTATTAGGTCAGCGTACATGCTTAGCAACGACAGCTGCGCCTTATTTAGCGAGATACCCCACTCCGCGGACTGCAGCCGCAGCTGCTCTATAGCGTTCTCTACCACAGGTATTGTTTCACGTGAAACACGATCTTTGAACCTAGGAACTCAACTTTGCGACAAATGTTGGTATACAAATACATTTGTCGTCTATACTGTTTCACGTGAAACAGGGAGCGCTAGCTCGGGCTTATGATGACCCTACGGTCTTGTTCCTTGCCCTCGCTGGAGGTTGTGACGTCAGGGTTCTCTTTGAGAAAGAGGTGTACGACGCGGCGTTCAGCGGCGGGCATGGGGGGGAGGCTGAGTGGCCGCTTTTCCCTCAGCGCACGACGGGCCGTGCGGTGTGCCATCCCCTGGATTGCCTCGATGCGGCGTTGCCTGTAGCCTTCGGAATCGACCACGATCCTCTTTACAAAAGGGCGGTTCTTGTAGATGGCGACGTTCAACAAGTACTGTATGGCATCTATGGTCTCGCCCTTCTGGCCTATAAAGAGCCCCGTCTCCTTCGTCGCCACCTCTACCGCGATCACATCTCCCGCATCATAGGCGTCAACCGTAGCGTTGAGCCCCATAGCCTCGACTAAGCTAGTCATAAACTCGTCGACGGCGACGATCAGTTCGTAAGGAGCATCGGCGGATGCGGAACCGAGTTCCTCTTCTACGGGTTGGGCATTCTCCGGCTCCTCGGCCGGCAAAACCTCTTCCTCCTCGGGAGATTCGAGCAGTTGATCGGCGCCATTACCGCGCGTCATGCTATTGACTTGCTGTTCAGCGCCCTTTACCACTATTCGAGCGTCTCTAGTGCCTATGCCCAGAAAACCCTCACTGCCCTGGTCCAAAACTTCGAAATCAAGCCGATCTCGGGCGATGCCTAGTACGGAGGAAGCCTTATCCAGGGCTTCCTCGACCGTCGCGGCGTGGAACTCTTGATTGTCGCTCATCTTTTCTTCTTCTTTCTACGCTTCCTCTTGGCCAACTTCGCGGCTTGCGTAGCACTGTCATCGGTACCAGCTCGGGAAGCTCCATGACCGTCAGAACCACCACTTGCTCGTTGATGATCTGCGGGCACTCTACCCCCATTTCCCCCATTCGCGGGTCTGCCCGCGCTGGTCGTCCCGCTCCCACTCCCAGACCCGGGAGGTCTTCTGCCGGGACCGAAATTGTAGATAACGTAGTTCTGCACCAAGGTAACGAGGTTGGAGGTAATCCAGTACATGAATAAGCCGGCAGGGAACGTGAGAAGGAAAATGGTGAATACGACGGGCAGGATTCGCATCAGCCAGCGCTGTTGGGGGTCGATGTTCTTAGAGGTGATCTCAGAAGCCGCGAGCATGGTTACAGCCGAAAGAATCGGTAGTATGTAGAAAGGATCCTGCACAGAGAGGTCCTGGAACCACAGAATTCCGCCTTCGGTGAAGCTCTCATGCGTCGCGCCAAAGCCCCTAATGACGTAGAACATGGCGATGAATATGGGCATCTGGACTAGGAGGGGGAGACAGCTACCAAACGGGTTGACCTTACGCTCCTGGTAGAGCTTCATGAGCTCTTCCTGTTGCTTCTGGCGGTTATCCTTGTACTTGGCCCGTATCCTGTCCATCTCGGGCTTCAGGTCCTGCATGGCGCGCATACTCTTGACCTGTCGTATCGTCAGGGGGAAGAGCAGGGAACGCACGATCACTGTAAGGATGGCGATGCTGAGCCACCACGGTATGCCCTGGGCGTTGAAAAACTCCAGGCCGTCACCCAACAGGTTGGTGAGCGGGAAAAATACCCTACCGAAGAAGTCTGCTATTCTCTCAAAAAGTTCTGTCATGCGATCTTTATCATCTTACCGGATCGATCCCTCCCTTTGACCAGGGGTTACAGCGGAGTATCCGCCACGCTCCCATGAGACCGCCTTTCAAAACACCATGCTTTTGCACGGCCTGGAGTGTATACTGCGAGCAGCTCGGCCAGTACCTGCAAGAAGATGGCAGCATGGGGGAGACGAGCCGCTGATACGCCCTGATGGCTCCCGCTAAGATCCTTCTCGGCCACACTTAAGTGCTTACCTCGTCTCTTAGGTCCGCAGCACCTTTGTTTAGCTTGCGAAGGGAGCGCAGAAACTCCTCGTTCAACTCCTCGAACGAGGCTTCCGCGGCTGCCGGGCGGGCCGAAATCACGATGTCCGTGTCGCTAGGGAGCTCGGCTGCCGAAGAACGGAAGACCTCCTTCAGGCGCCGCCGCACCTTGTTGCGGTTCACCGCGGTCCCTACCTTCTTGGATACTGAGAGGCCTAGCCTCGGTTTTCCCATAGTGTTCGGCAGGGCGTGGACGGAGAATAGCTTTCCCCTGTAAGCAGATCCCTTGCGGTAAACCCTTTCGAACTCGGGCGAAGCGGTAAGGCTCGTGCTCCTGCGCCGGTACAAAGCCTTAAACGGCCAGCCGCTTGCGCCCCCGGCGCCGACGCGCGGCGATGATCCTACGGCCACCGGCCGTGCTCATGCGCTTGCGAAAACCGTGCGTCTTGGCCCGTTTGCGACGGTTCGGTTGGTAAGTACGCTTCATTGAACTCCCTCGAATAACTCTTCACCATGATCGGTCAGGTCAGTATATCCGAACCGAGAAATCCGTCCAACAGTATCAGCAAGCGTAAAGAAGCCCGCAGCGCGGCAACTCGCCTCGAGAATATAAAGAAAAGATCTGCAAATCGCAATTTACGTCGAAGTACATCACCCGTAAATCAGAAAAAACGGCTGCTCCTAAGAACGTTTTCTGCGTTGTTCGGGGCACCTCGGCTACTTCAACGCTTGTTCTTATCCACAGCTTGTGGATAAAATTGTGGACAATCGTAGAAATCTCCTGCAAAGTTTTATTTTTCTCCTCTTTACTCTAGCGCTGTGGTGAGGGGTGCGCAATAATCCGTGCTGGGGATGATGTACGCGAACCGGACAGAGAGGGAAGTAGGGGATGCCGGGGTCAGCATCAGGGTCGCGGTGTACTCAAAAGGTGAGGAGCCGGAGGTAAGCGAGGTTTCGGCGGCTTCTCCGCGTGCGGCCAGCGGGAAGTTCTCGAGGTTGGTGATGGAGAAGGTCAGGGAGTCCGGTGGGCGCGTGCCCGAGGAAGCCTTGCGGGAGCTGATCGAGAACCTGATTCACGCCGATTTCAGGGGTGTCGTGGTATCCGTTCTGGAAGAAGGCAACGTGGTGAGAGTTTCGGACAAGGGCCCGGGTATAGAGGACAAAGAACGGGCATTCGAGTTCGGCTTCTCAGGCGCCACGCCGGAGGCTGCCCAGGAGATCCGGGGCGTCGGCGCGGGGCTGGGAATCGCCCGCGCGGCCGCCGAGAAGGCGGGAGGAAAGATCTCCATAGAAGACAACATCGGGCGCGGCACCGTGGCGACGGTCTCGGTGGGGGAAGCCGTCCGGGCGACGGACGGCGAGGAGCCAGAAAACAAGCCGGCCGGGAGGAAGTACCCAGACGCCGTGCCCAAAATGAACATCTCCGAGAGGCAGCAGAAGGTCTTGATCACGGTGCTCGAGTCCGGGGAAGTCGGGCCCTCCACGGTTGCCGAGAGGTTGGAGATCAGCGTCAGCACCGCGTATCGGGATCTGTCAGTCCTAGAGGAGCACGGGCTCGTCTCCAGCACTGAATCGGGGAAGCGCGTGATCACGCCCTTGGGCCGAGATCTGGTCGAGGCTATCGTCAACTCCTGGGTGAAGTAGGCTGTGGAGTATCGCTCCGCCGAAGAGGTCTGGATAAAAGTGCTCGATCGCGTCTCTGAGCACATAAACACGCCTTCTTTGAGGGTCTGGTTCGAGGGTACGAGACCCGTGAGCCTCTACGACAATCAGTTGGAGATCTCCGTCCCGAACCTCTTCGCCAAGGAGTACATCGAGAGCCGTTTCAAACCCCAACTCGAAGAAGCACTCGAATCCACTCTCGGAATAGAGGACACTTCCCTGATCGTCAGCATCGAGGGCGGTGGCAACCGCGGGCGAGAGGGGGGAAACGGCCGCGCCTCGAACGGCGCCGAGTTCATCCGCAACGTCCGCAAGCCGCGCCCGTTCAAGTCAAAGTACACCTTCGACACCTTCGTCATCGGCGCCGGCAACAGGTTCGCCCACGCTGCGGCCCTAGCGGTGGCCGAGACGCCGGGCGTCGTCTACAACCCGCTCTTTGTCTACGGCGGTGTCGGTCTGGGCAAGACACACCTGCTCCATGCCGTCGGGCAGTACGTCGAGGATCAAGATCCAAGCATGCGGACCCGGTACGTGACCTGTGAGAACTTCACCAACGACTTCATTAACTCGGTGAGGGACAACGCCCCCCTGGAGTTCCAGAAGCGCTACCGGGAGAACGACGTCCTCCTCATTGACGATATACATTTTTTGGAAGGGAAGGTAGAGACCCAGGAAGCCTTTTTCCACACTTTCAATGCGCTCTACGAAGAAAACAAGCAGATCGTCATAACCTCCGACAGGCACCCGAAGTACATCCCGACCCTTGAAAACCGCCTCGTCTCCCGCTTCGAGTGGGGGCTCGTCACGGACATCCAGCCGCCAGACCTCGAGACCCGGATCGCGATCTTGCGTAAGAAGGCAATCATGGACCAACTCCAGGTCGACGACGATGTCTTGACATTTATAGCCTCCAAGGTTTCGACGAACATCAGGGAACTTGAAGGGGCGTTGGTGCGCATCCTTGCTTACGCCTCACTCTACGGGCGCACGGTGAGCGTGGCCCTAGCCGAAGAGGTCTTGAAAGACATCTTGCTCGACGCGGCGTACCGCGAGATACCTATAGAGCTCATCCAGCATGAGGTCTGCCGCTACTTCGGCATCTCGAAGGCCGACCTAGTCGGCTCCAGCCGCTCCAAGAACTTCGCCTACCCTCGACAGGTCGCCATGTACCTCAGCCGCGAGCTCACCGACGAATCGCTCCCCAAGATTGGACGCGCCTTCGGCGGCCGCGACCACTCCACCGTCATGCACGCCACAGCCAAGATCTCTAACCTCATAAACAGCGACCGCGACACCTTCAATCAGATCCACGAGATCACCTACCACATCAAGAGCAAACGCTGAAGGAGCAGCCAGATCTTAGTGCCCAGCAGGATGCCTTAAGCTAACCCTAGCACGGTACGAACCTTCCCCAAAACCATCTTGATCCCCTCCCCCAGGGCGAGGGGTTTGTAACGCTCGATGAGCATAGTTAATAGAACTTATCCACAAACCTTCCACATCTCCTTCTCCTCCTTGTGGATAACTTACCCCCACGCGGCCTAGAAAACCGGCACTTATCCACAAAAACTGTGGATACATCGCCATAGATGTGGATAAAAGTATCGGTAGCACCGTATCTGATGCTGATGTATCGGCATATAGCGATATGGGTTGTGGATAAACCTGTGGATAATAGGGGTAGAATCTGTGGATAAGTCTGTGGATAATTTTGTGGACAACTCGAGGCTGTGGATAACTCACGAGTTATCCACATTTCTTCCACAGAAAGTCGTGAGTTATCCACATTTTCTTCCACAGCCTCGTAGGTGCGTTTTAGGCTTAGATAAGGCAAATCACGAAGTTGTTCACACTGTCCACAGGCCTTATTACTATTATTATTCTAATAGAGTAATAGTTTAGATAATAATAGTAATGGAAGGAGGAAGTGTGATGAGGGCCGTTTGTAATACGGATGTATTTGGCAGGAAGCTCACGTTGGCTTCGCGGGGGGTATCGGCGCGCTCGACGATCCAGCTACTGGGTGGGATCTTGTTGGAGGCGCAGGGAGAGGCGGTGAGGCTCTCGGCGACAGACATGGAGCTCTCGATACAGACCTCCTCTCCGGCGGAGGTCGAGGAGGAGGGCCGGGTGGTCATTCCGGCCCGGATATTCAACGACGTAGTGCGCTCATTGCCCAGGGGCGAGCTCGGTCTCGTACACGACCATTCGGAGGGCGTGGTACGCCTCTCGGCGCGGGAGAACGAGTACCGTATCCGGGCGTACGCCGCCGAGGACTTTCCGCAGCTGCCCAAGTTCGACGAGGCGAGGGCCTTTAAGATGAGCGGCGAGGTGCTCGTCGAAACCATCGAGAAGGTCTCGCGGTCATACTCCAGGGACGAGACGCGTCCGGTGTTGACGGGTATCTTGATCTCTTTTGAGGAGTCGCGCATCAGAATGGTGACGACGGACTCCTACCGCCTCAGCATCAAGGAGACCGAGCTCACGACCACCTTCGACGGCTCGCGAGAGGCGATCATACCCGCCCGGGCGATGCAGGAGGTGAGCCGTATCATAAGCGGCTCGGACGAGGAGCAGGTCGAAGTCGTGCTCTCGGAGAACCAGACGATCTTCAGGATAGGGGACGTCCTCTTCGGCACGCGGCTCATCGAAGGTAACTTCCCCGAGTACAGGCGCCTGCTGCCCCAGGCCTTTGAGCGCGAGATCTCTGTCCAGCGCGAGGACCTGGTCGACACTTTGCGCCGCGTGAACCTCTTCGCCCAGCGCCAGACGCCACCGGTGCCGGTGAGCCTGGCCTTCTCCGAGGGAGCTGTCGAGGTGATGGTGAGGAACGGGGAGGTGGGGGAGGCCCGCGAGAGGTTGCCCGCCACGAGCGAGGACGAGTTCCATATCTCCTTCAACCCGAGCTACCTCCTGGACGGCGTCTCGGCGGTCGACTCGGAGAAGGTGCTCTTCAAGCTCAACGAGTCATTAAAGCCCGGACTCATAGTGCCGGATGCCGACGGGGAGGAAACGGACTTTCTGTACCTGATCATGCCAATGCGCGACCCGGCCCGGAGCTAGAGAGCGACTTGAAGCTCCCAACCGGCATCACCCTGGGGCAGGCCCTCAAGTCAGCGAGTATCGCCGGGACCGGCGGCGAGGCGAAGCTCCTGATCCAGACTGGGGAGGTCAGCGTCAACGGCAAGGTCGAAACCCGCCGCGGCCGCAAGCTCGAGAATGGGGACGTCGTCGAGGTGGGAGACGAGAGGCTGGAGGTCGCGTGAGCTACCTGCGGGCCATCCGCCTCGTCAACTTCCGCAACTACGCCGACTCGACCATACTCCTCGCTCCGGGCCTCAACATAATCGTCGGCGACAACGCGCAGGGCAAGACAAACCTCCTCGAGGCCATCTCCTTCGCTGCTACCGGCTCGACGCCCCGCACCCCGAACGACTCGGAGGTCGTCCGCTGGGGGGGGGACTTCGTGCGCACCGAGATGCGAGTGGGCCTGGACGGGGATGGGAGAGAGGAGTGCAAGGTGGCCGTCGGCTACGCTCCTGGCCAGAAGAAACGCCTCACCGTGGACGGCGTCCCCGCGCCTTCCCTCACGGCCTACGCCGCCGGAGGCGTGGGGGTAAGGGTCGTTACCTTCTTCCCGGACGACATCCGCGTAGTCAAGGGCGCCCCCGCCGACCGCCGGGAGTTCCTCGACGGGCTGCTCTCCTCGCTTAGGCCCACCTACGCCCGCGCCACCGTGGAGTATGCAAAGGTAGTCCAACAACGCAACCAACTCCTAAGGCGCATCCGCGACGGCCTCTCCTCCGAGAGGACCCTCGAAACGTGGGACCGCAAGGTTGTGGAGCTCGGCGAGCAGGTACTGAAAGGTCGCGACGCGGCGATAGGGCCCCTGGGTGCTCTCTTCGGAGACGCTCTAAGGGCCCTGTACGGCCTCGAGAAGGCCGCGCTACGCTATTCCCATAGCGCACCGTTAGAAGGGTACGCCGAGACCCTCAGAGAGGCACACAGCGCCGATATAGAGCGTGGCACCACCTCGGTCGGGCCGCACCGGGACGACTTTGCGGTCCTTCTCGGCGGGGCGAGCCTGACGACCTATGGGTCTCAGGGCCAACAAAGGCTGGCGACGCTGGCCCTGAAGTTCGCGGCAAGGGAGTATTTGAGGGGGGAGACCGGGCAAGACCCAATACTGCTCTTCGACGACGTGATGAGCGAGCTCGACGAGAAGCGCAGGGGGTATCTCTCTGAGTACTTTTTGGGTAGCACCCAGGCCATCATCTCCACGACGAACCTCGAATACTTCGAAGAGATAGTTCTCGAAAAGGCGTGGATGATACGCATATCTGGGGGTTCGATCCTGGAGGCCACTAAAGGTGGTATTAGGGGGTATCCCAACGCCTGAAAAAGGCTTACGTAAG
This sequence comes from Actinomycetota bacterium, assembly GCA_030867425.1. GTDB lineage: Bacteria > Actinomycetota > Rubrobacteria > Rubrobacterales > Rubrobacteraceae > Rubrobacter_F. The sequence continues at coordinate 8,361 of JALZFJ010000405.1, forward strand.
CCGTAAAATGGTTGTTTGGGCGTTTGGAGAACGCATAAAGTGTGTTACAATCTTCGGGTGCTAGGTTATCCCAAAGAGTTCGGCTCCGGCGGAGGCGCCGGTCGTGTTACTAGGAGGGCGTGGTTCCTTGGTGGCTAACCCTGTTCCCAAGAATGCTAAGAGCGGTTACGATGCAAGTTCTATCCAGGTCTTGGAGGGCCTCGAGGCCATCAAAAGACGGCCGGGGATGTACATCGGTTCGACCGGGCCCAGGGGGTTGCACCACCTCGTCTGGGAGATTGTCGACAACTCCATAGACGAGGCCCTGGCCGGGCACTGCACGGAGATCTCGGTGACCGTACGTCCCGACAACTCCGTCTCCGTGGCAGACGACGGGCGCGGGATGCCTGTGGGCAAGATGGACAAATACGGCAAGTCCGCCGCCGAGGTTATCATGACCACGTTGCACGCCGGCGGGAAGTTCGACGGACAGGGCTACAAGGTCTCCGGCGGATTGCATGGCGTCGGAGCATCCGTGGTGAACGCTTTATCCGAGTGGCTCGAGATGGAGATAAGGCGTGACGGGCACGTTTGGACCCAGCGCTACGAGCGCGGTTTTCCAAAAGGCGAGATAAATAAGGCGCGCAAGCTGAAGAAGGGCGAGGGGACTGGGACGACGATTCGTTTTCTGCCAGACCCGGAGGTCTTCACGGAGACACAGGAAATCTCCTTCGACACTTTGAGCCGCCGGTTCCGCGAGTCAGCGTTTTTGAACAAGGGCTTAAAGATTACGCTTGTAGACGAGCGCGAGGAGGACCGCTCCGTAGCATATCGCTACGAGGGCGGCATCAGGGACTTCGTGGAGCACATAAACGAGGCGAAGGACCCGGTACACAAGACCATCTTCTACTTCGAGCGCGAGGAGGCCGTCGGCGACGTCGAGGTCGCCATGCAATGGAACTCCGGATTCCAGGACTCGGTCTTTACCTTCGCCAACAACATCAACACGCACGAGGGTGGGGCGCACCTTTCGGGCTTCAGGGCTGCCCTTTCGCGCACGATCAACACCTATGCACGGCAGAAGGGTCTCCTTAAGGAGAAGGAAGAGAACCTCACCGGCGACGACATCCGGGAGGGTCTGGCGGCGGTCATATCCGTCAAGCTTAGGGAGCCGCAGTTCGAAGGGCAGACCAAGACCAAGCTAGGAAACACAGAGATCAAGGGCCTCGTCGAGAGTAGCACGAACCGTTTCCTTGCCGAGTTCCTCGAGGAGAAGCCCAGCGAGGCCAAGGCGATCATCAACAAGGCTTTGCAGGCCGCGCGGGCGCGACAGGCCGCTCGTAAGGTGCGCGACACGATCCGGAAAGGCTACCTGGAAAGCTCGACGCTTCCGGGGAAGCTCGCGGACTGCTCCTCGAAGGACCCGGCCCGGAGCGAACTGTACATTGTCGAGGGCGACTCTGCGGGCGGTTCGGCCAAGCAGGGGCGCGACAGGAACTTCCAGGCGATCTTGCCGTTGCGCGGCAAGATCTTGAACGTCGAGAAGGCCAACATGAACAAGGTTCTCTCGAACGCCGAAATACAGGCCATAATCAGCGCGATTGGGGCTGGCGTGGGGGACAGCTTCGACGTCGGGGAGGCCCGCTACAACAAGATCGTTATCATGACCGACGCCGACGTAGACGGGAGCCACATTCGGACCCTGGTGCTGACCTTCCTGTTCCGGAACATGCCGGAGCTGATCGAGACCGGCTACGTCTACATCGCCCAGCCGCCCCTGTACAAGGTCACGCACAACCGCCGTGACCACTACGTCTACAACGACCGGGAGCTGCAGGAGACGCTGACGCGCCTGAACGCGAACGGCAACGCCAGCATCGGGCGCTTCAAGGGCCTCGGGGAGATGAACCCGAACCAGCTCTGGGAGACAACGATGGACCCGCAGCACCGGACTCTCTTGCAGGTAACAGTGGACTCGGCGGCGGTGGCGGACGAGCTTTTCACGGCGCTCATGGGGGACAAGGTCGAGCCACGGCGCGAGTTCATCGAAGCGAACGCCAAAGAGGTGAAGAACTTAGATGCTTGATACCTTCTCGGGGAACATAAAGCCCCACTCCATTGAGGAGGAGATAAAGGACTCCTTCCTCTCTTACGCGATGAGCGTGATCGTCTCGCGGGCGCTCCCGGACGTGCGCGACGGCCTGAAGCCCGTGCACCGGCGCGTCTTGTACGCGATGCACGATTTGGGGCTGCAGCCGAACCGGCCGTACCGCAAGAGCGCGACGGTCGTCGGCGAGGTCATCGGTAAGTACCACCCGCACGGAGACGCCGCGGTCTACGACACGCTGGTACGGCTCGCTCAGGGCTTCTCGCTCCGGTACCCGCTCGTCGACGGACAGGGGAACTTCGGGAGCGTCGACGGGGATCCAGCGGCGGCGATGCGCTACACTGAGGCGCGCCTCGCCCGGATGGCGACGGAGATGCTCCGGGATATTAGCTCCGACACGGTTGATTTCGCGCCAAACTTCGACGAGAGCCAGCGCGAGCCGGTGGTGCTGCCGGCGAGGTTCCCGAACCTCTTGGTCAACGGGGCGGACGGCATCGCGGTCGGTATGGCGACGAAGATACCGCCGCACAACCTCGGCGAGGTCGTGGATGCGACCGTGGCGCTCATAGACGAACCGGAGCTCGCGGACGAGAAGCTTCTCGAGTACATAGGGGGGCCGGACTTCCCGACGGGCGGCATCATCGTGGGCCGCCAGGGTATCCGAGACGCGGTACTCACGGGCCGTGGTTCCGTGAGAGTGCAGGCCAAGGCGCACACCGAACAGATCAAGGGAAACCGCACCCAGATCGTGGTCACCGAGATCCCCTACCAGGTCAACAAGAGCTACCTGCTACAGAAGATCGCCGAGCTCGTCAAGGACCGCAAGCTCACCGGCATCTCGGACTTGAGGGACGAGTCCGACCGGACGGGGATGCGCATCGTCATCGAGCTCAAGCGCGAGGCGGTGCCGAAGGTTGTCCTGAACAACCTCTACAAGCACACCCAGATGCAGCAAAGCTTCGGGGTTAACCTCGTGGCGCTCGTGGACGGCGTGCCTCAGACGCTCTCGTACAAGGAGGTCCTCAAGTACTACGTCGCCCACCAGTTCGAGGTGGTGACACGCCGGACGCGCTACGAGCTGCAGCGAGCTCAGGCCCGGGCGCACATCCTCGAGGGTCTGCTCGTCGCGCTCTCGAACCTAGACGAAGTCGTAGCGATCATCCGCAAGTCGCGCAGTGTGGAGACCGCGCGCAACAACCTGATGAAGCGGTTCAAGCTCTCCGAGCGCCAGGCGCAGGCGATCCTGGACTTGAGGCTGCAGCGGTTGACGGCTCTTGAGCGCCGCAAAGTAGAGGGAGAGCACAAGGACTTGATCGAGAAGATCGAGTACCTTGAAGGGGTGCTCGCCGACGAGGCGAAGGTGTACGAGATCGTCAAGGAGGAGCTCCTCGAGGTCAAGGCGGCATACGGCGACGAGCGGCGAACCCAGATCGCCGTCAGCGAGGACACGGATTTTGAGGTCGAGGACCTCATCGTCGAAGAGGAGATGGTCATCTCCATCTCAGACGGCGGCTACCTCAAGAGCGTCCCCGTGAACGCCTTCCGTAAGCAAGGCCGCGGTGGGGTAGGCGTGGCCGGGATGGAGCTCAAAGAGGGCGACTACATTGAGCACCTCTTCATCACCACGACGCACCACTACATGCTCTTCTTCACCAACAGGGGCAAGGTCTACCGCCTGAAGGTCCACCAGCTCCCGAGGATGAGCCGGGCCGCAAAGGGGCGGCACGTAGCCAACCTCCTGCCACTCGCGCAGGGAGAGAGGATAGCGACCGTCATCGCGACCAAGGACTTCAAGGAGTCCGAGTACCTCCTCTTCGCGACGCGAAAGGGCGTGGTGAAAAAGACTTCTTTCCTCGACTACAACACGCCCTTAAAGAGTGACGGGATCATCGCCATCAACCTCTCGGGCGGCGACGAGCTCATAGACGTGCGGCAGGCATCGGACGGGGAGGATGTCGTCCTGGTGACCCGGCACGGCATGGGTATCCGCTTCCCCCAGAGCGAGGCCCGTCCTATGGGCCGGGCAACCGCCGGGGTCAAGGGAATTGCGCTAAAGGACGGTGACGCTGTTCTCTCGATGGACGTCGTCTACGATACGGCAGACCTGTTCATGATCACGGAGAAGGGCTTCGGCAAGCGGACCGCCCTCTCGCAGTTCCGCTCGCAGGGCCGTGGCGGTCAAGGGGTAATCGCGATGAAGACCGACGGCGCCCGGGGACGCCTGGCGGGCGTCAGGGTGGTGAGGCCGGACCTGCACGAGCTCGTAATCGTCTCGAACCTCGGGACCACGATCCGGATAGACGCCGGGTCCGTCTCCCGCCAGGGCCGCTCAGCCCAGGGCGTCAGGGTGATGAACCTGCGCTCGGGGGATTCGGTGAGCGCCATCGCCAAGGTCGTCCAGAGCAGGGGCGCGGTCAAGGACGCCGGCGACGACGAGCTCACGCTCGAAGAGATGGCGGGCGCGTACGCGGACGGAGCGACCCCCGACGATGAGGTGGTACGTGAATAACGATAAGACGTGCGAGGGCGTGGTCGAGTGCACGGCCCTCGTTCTGGCTGAGAGCTGCAGCGAGCTCGACGGCAGGCTCACCCTCTTCGGTATACTCGACGAGCTTAGGCCCAGCGGGGATAGGGAGCTCTCCTTCGTGGTCTACGCCAAGTTCGAGGGGTGCGAGCACGCGGACGGGGGCGAGCGGCGGGCCAGGATCCTGGTCACCGACCAAGAAGGCGAGGTCTTGGAGGAGTCCTCTGAATACTCGGTCTGGCTGAGCGGCGAAGAGGCCCCGGCGACTATCGTGGCGGTCTTCGGCCTCCAGGAAGACCTTGAGGTCGAAGAGACGCTCCTTTGGGTGGAGGCGGAGCTCGACGACGAGACCCTCGCCCAGACCGCGATACCGCTGCGCGAGAGATACAACGTGTAACGGAACATAAGGGCCCGGTATTCTGGGCCCCTCTCATTACATAAGGGACCAACACATGCCCGAAGATTTAGCGGTTTTCATAGACTGGGAGAACATCTATATCTCCACTGTCACCGAGTACAACTCGAAGCCGAACGTCTCGGCCATCCTGGAGAAGGCCCGTGAGTACGGGCGCGTAGTCTCCGCGACGGCCTACGCCGACTGGACGGACGGCGACTTTAGGGACGCGCCGCCGACACTCTACTCGAACGGCATCTCGCCGCGCTACATCTCCGCGCGATACTTTCCGGGCGGCCGCTCCCAAAAGCGCCGTACGAACTCGATAGATGTGATGCTGGCGGTCGAGTGCTCGGACTTTCTGCACTACCATCCGCAGGTGGACACCTACGTTCTGGTGACCGGAGACGGTGACTTCATCCCGCTGGTGAGCTTGCTTCGGAGCCGGGGGAAAAAGGTCGTGGTGATCGGGGTTTCGGAGGCCACTTCTTATCACCTGATCGAATCGGCCGACGAGTTCATCTCTTACGCCGCCCTCCTAGAGGAGGAGCGGGTGGCGCGCGCCCGCGAGAGGGAGCCCAAGAAGGCAGCCGATCCGTACGGTGAGCTGGTGCGGGCCGTCGAGACGTTAAGGAATGGCGGCAAGGCGAGGGTCTTGGGCCAGGTCAAGCAGCAGATGATCGTGCAGCTCGGCTCCTTCGACGAGCGCAACGAGGGTTTCAAGAAGTTCAAGGACTTCGTAGTCGAGGCCGAGCGCCGGGGCCTGGTGAACACGGTGGACCAGGACTTAGAGCTTCAGGTCTACCTGCCGGATGAAGAGGTTCCCATGCAGATCGGCTCCGACCTCGCCTCCGAGGAGCCGAGAGAGGTCGCGGTCGAATCCCAACCGAACGGCAGGGCCGAGGTGCAAACCGACGGACGAGCCAGGCCGGAAGCGGACGGTACTGCGGAGGTGGGCTTCGATCTCGCCGAGGACCTGACGCCCTATGAGCTCAAGACCATCTGCAAGAGCATCGCGGACCTTCGGGAGCCTGCGTCTTTCGTCGAGATCTTCGGGAGCATCCGCGACCTAGACGAGCGGGGGGAGCTCGAGCTCTCGCAAGAGGAGATCCGGGAAGTCATAGGGGCCATGCTGGAGGCCGACTACCTCACACCTACCCGCACCAAGCCCTACGAAGAGGCGAAGGCCAACATGACCTTCTACGTCCTAAACCGCGATCGCGAAGAGGTGAAAGGCGCCTTAAAAGCTTCCTAGTCGGCCAGTTTGTAGACAGTGAGCACCGCGATGAAGAGCGCCGTCGCGATCTGGACGAGCGAGAGCCCTACGGTCCCCGCCACCTGGAGCGCAGAGGCGTTGCGCAGCAAAAGCTGCAAAGCGACGATCCCGCCGAATCCGACGAGGAAGACCACGGTGGCCTTGACCTTGTAGCCTTCTCCACGCTCCTTCAAGAGGACCACCCCCAAGAGCGCTGGCACGTAGAAGGCGAGGATCAGGGGCACGAGGCGCAAGACCTCAACCCCAAAACTGATAAAAGTAGTCACGTAACTAGTTTACAACGGGTCATTGCGCGCATCGAGTATGTACGTTATTGTACTTATACAATAGCGTAAAGGGCCGTAGGTGATACTCGTGGGCATAAATCAGAGGGTCTCGCTTAGAAAGTTCGTAGGCGACATCAAACATTGGGTGAACGAGGGCCGAAGCGACGAGTGGATCGCTAATGCCTTGGGAACGAGTGCCTCCAGCGTGCAGTCTTTCCGATCCCGCAACGGCATCTACCGCAAGAGCCCGGGGGCCACGCTCGCCGACCCTTCCGACTATGTGGCCTACGAAGGGGTTATCGAGGCCAATGGGCCCCATGGGAAGAGCCCGGGGGCGTGGTTCGATCCGGCTGTTGCGGACGACCCTTGCTGGCAGGGCCGCTGGAGCAGTATCGGCAGGGTCGAAGTACGCCTGACCCCTACCAAGATCGTCCTCGTGCCGGGCCGTGGGGGGAGCGGCTAGGAGGTCCGATATCAGGGCTTGGGGTATAATTTACATCTTGGGTTCGGGCCGTCCGACCCGTCGCTGCGCCGCACGGCTTACGCCATAGGCGGCGTAGAGCAAAGTCCGGACTCGCGAGGGCCAGGGGTACGTTCCCGGCCCGGAAAGGCCGCTCGGGCCAACAACCCGAGGGACGGGGCGGCGCAAGCCCCCCGTTACGTCAAGTGCAGCAGAGAGCAGACCAGCCGATGGCCCGGAACTTCCGGGAACAGGTGATGGGTGAAAGGGTGGGGTAAGAGCCCACCGGCGGTACCCCGCGAGGGGCCGGCCAGGCAAACTACCGGTGCGAGCAAGCCAAATTGTCCCGGGGTATCCTCGGGCTGGTAGGCGCGGCTCCTCTAAGAGGAGCCCGGGAGGAGATCTCCCGGAGATGGATGACGGGATAGAGCAGAATCCGGCTTACGAGACGGCTCGAACCCTTCATTTGCAGGGGAAATAGGGAAATACATTTCTCTCCTATAGGAGTTTGACCCCACTTTTTTACCCCTACCGGCCGGCTTTGCCTACAGAAGTCCGCCTGCCTATAGCCCCGAGGTTGCCGTTATGAAATAGGATTCGGCAGCCTTTGCTCTAGCAGGGCACTAGCTCCCGAGCCCAGCGGGTTCTAGATCAGTCTCCTACTCTTACCTAACGCTTACCAAACTTTTCCGCCACGTTGCGGTCTTCGGTACCGGTAGAAGAGCAAAGCTTAGATCGTCGCGACGCCCATGTTGTCACTTACAGCATCTTCAGGGTAATCGTTCGCCACCATGAGGTTACGGCTTACCATGAGGGTTCTCTCGGGCACCCTGAGGGGATCATCGAGGAGCGCCGCGCCACGGCGGCCTCCTAATCCAGAGGGCGGACATGTAGCCCTTGACGGTCAACCTCACGCGGCGCTCGTATCTGTGCAGTAGGCGTAGCCCAATGGGCGTCTCTTCCGCCAGCGTCAACCCCACCAACCGTTAGGCCAGCAAGTTAGTTCTCTTCATGGTAGGGATATAGTCGAGCTGTGGACAGTCGTGTAGGGGGGGAAGGGGTAGCGCCGGTCCTCAGAAGCCCACAGAGCGCCCCTGGTGGCGGAGGATGTTCGCATGGAGTTGATATTGGGGCTAATCGAGTCGTGCGTTTGGAGCCTGGTGTCGGGGCTCATCGGGAACTCCTCGTGTTTGTCTTGGGCTCGTTAGGCAGGAGTTGTTAGATGACCGGGAGGGAGTTGGGTTACTGCGGCTCCTGCGGTTGGAGATCGAGCATAACGCCGAGGTGGTTGGCCGATGCGTCGGTGTACGCGGTTCCGGTAAGCGCGGTAGTAATAGCCGCGCCTCCGTATCCGTTAGTGTCACGATAGTGCACCGATACTGAGTGCATCTTCTGCTTCCCTCAAAATTGGCAAACGCAGCGCAGAGAATTGAAAGTGGCAAGCCAGGAGAATATTCGTGAGTCAGTGGGCCCTTAGAGCAGCCCACGCCGCAACCGAGAAGGGCGCCGAGTACATCAGGTATGTTGGTTTACGCCGCTTCAGCGCCCACACCGCCGCCGGCAAATAATAAGGCAGCAGCAGGAGTGCCGCGGTGCGCCCCACCTCCCGGCTGTCAGATGCTCCCGGTTGCGATGAACGTGTTCTCTCATCGTCGGGGTCGAGGAGCTGGTAGGCCAGCGTAACGCTCGCGATCAAGCCGAGCCAGCCGATGAAGTTCAGCAGCGGGACGCCGCGCTTGCCGTTTGGCCCTTCGATCTCCGTAGCGTACGCTCCATCGCCGCTCCACTCCCACAGGCCATGATCCAATCCGAAAGGGTCAACCAGCAGGTCCAAGCTGGTCGCCATCAGTGCCGTGCCCGGCGCCAGGAGGAGGGTCCGGCTCCGCTGGTCCTTGTTCGGAGCCGCTCTTTTCAGGATGCTCTCCATCACAGCCATGGTTGCGTAGGCGACGTTGTACCAGCAAAGCGCGACGGCCAGGGGCACGCCTTTTAATCGAGGTTCAGTGCGGTGGCGAAGCACCCTCAAGACGTTGACCGCCAGGTGCTCGCCGAGAACGGGTATCGCGTGTCCCAGCGTGGCGAAGAGCAGCGTGCGGCGCAGACCGCGCGCCCGCAGCGAGTGTGCGGTGCTCAGCCCGGCCATGACGATGGCATGAGCGGTGACGACCTTGGATAACCGGTGATCTGGCTTGGCCACTGATAGCTCCCCTTTCCTTCGGCCTCATCGGCTTCCGGCAGATGCTCGCACGGTACCGGTACACGCCACGACGAAGCGCCGAGGCCTCACTTCGGCGGTCGAGGCACCATGAACGGCACCTTTCGCCGGTACCGCTCGAAGGGGACGCCGTAGGCCGCCCGCAACCTGTACTCCTCGTGCAGGGAGCCCAGCACCCCGTAAAGGGTCACCAGGGCTGCCAACGCAGCGCGGTTCACCGTCATGCGAGGGAAGAACAGGAAGAATCCCAAAACCCCGAGGTTGCCCGGGTGGCGGGTGAAGTGGAACGCTTCGTCCGCTACCATCTCGCCGTCGGCGCCTATTGGCGGTCCCTGCGCCTCCGGTTCGCGGTCGGGATCTTGCCCAGAGAGGAAGCCCAGCAACTGGGTTGCCCCAGCAAAGTCGAGGAGCCCGATTACACGCACGCCGGAGAGCAGCACGCCCAAAGAAGCGGCCTGGCCTACCCGAAAGAACCAAGACCAGGGCGGCTTCGCCTCATAAAGC
>JALZFJ010000340.1 GCA_030867425.1 Actinomycetota bacterium
CGATAGCCTCCGCGTAGGCTGGGTCGAAGGCGTGCTCGGCGTCGATAAACGCGGCCAGTCCTCCCGCTTTCTGGGCTTCGGCGATGATATGAAGAGCGAGGGTGGTCTTGCCGCTGGATTCTGGGCCATAGATCTCGACTATGCGGCCCCTGGGCACGCCACCGACGCCTAAAGCCAGGTCGAGTGCCAAAGCTCCCGTAGGGATCGAAGCGACCTTGCGCGGCTCCTCGTCGCCCATGCGCATGATCGACCCTTTGCCAAACTGTCGCTCTATCTGAGAGACGGCCGCGCCTATCGCCTTCGTCTTGTCCAATGCATCCTCCAAAGACGGCTCGCACTAATCTTTGCTTAGTATCAGGAGAATTATACTGCAGGCTACGCAGCCTCCCAAGACGACAAGGGAGGGAGACCGGCCGGACATGGCTTCCCTAACGCCGGGTATCCGGCGTGAAGTCGCGGGTCACAGGTTGGCCGTAGCGGCCCAGGCTTCCGAGGTCTTGGCCGTTGACCTCCACCTCGACGGCACCAGCGTTCGCGGTCGAGACCGTGACCACCCTTTGCCCCTCGAACGTCTGGGAGAAGCCAGGTTGGGCGAACCGGTCGTCCGCGACCGTCCCATCGACGCTTATGGTCAACCCCGCGGGGACGTCGGGCACTCTCACCGTCGCCTGCACCGTTTCGGAGGCGGGTTCGTTCGTCGGCTCGTCCGCGGGTTCTTCTTCCACACCGACGTTCGCTTCGGGCTTCGCGGCGGACTCTTCTTCTGCGGGCTCCTTCTCGGCAGCGGGCTCTTCTTCCACGGGGCTCTCCGCCTGTTGTGAGCCGCGGCCGACAAAGTAGAGGACGCTTATCACCGCCGCGAGCACGAGTACAGCAAGCACAACGGTAAGGATCGTCGCCCCGGAGACCTTCCGGCGCTCGGTGCCGCCCAAGCCACCAGGGTCTATCAGGGGTTGGTCGAACTCGCCCTCTTCAGATACCTCGTAGCCGAATCGCCGCTCCCGGCGCGGCGCCCGGCGATCCTTGAGCTCGCGGGAGAGCTTTTCGCCATCGAGGCCGAGGAAGTTCGCGTAAGTCTTCAAAAAGCCATGGGCGTAGATCGGGTCGGGGAGCATAGTATAGTCTTCGCGCTCCAAGCCCTCAAGGTAGCGCTTGCGGATCTTGGTCGCCTCTTCGACGTCTTTGAGCGAGAGGCCCTTCTCCCGGCGCTTGTTCTCCAGGAGCTGCCCTATCTGCCCCCCGCCTTGCTCATCGTGGTCCACGGCACAGAGACTACCACAAAAGGTTAAATCCTCGCGAGACCCTTGGCCTAAGCGTTTTCGCCGAGCGAGGGTGGGTAGAGATTTTTCTGGTCCTCATCGTGCGGGTCCTCACCACCGAAGATGCGCCCCAGGTCGAGCTCAGTGGCTATTACCTGGCGGCTCTTGGAACCCTCGTAAGGGCCGACGACGCCCCTGCGTTCGAGGGCGTCTATGATGCGTCCCGCCCGAGAGTAGCCGACCCTGAAGCGGCGCTGCACCGCGCTTACGGAGGCCTGCTGGGTCGCGACCACGAAGCTTGCGGCCTCGGGCAAAAGCTCGTCCTCCGGCTCCCCAGCCTCCTCCTTCTCCGGCTTGCCCTCTGTCACCTCTTCAACGTAGCGGGCCTGTGCGCCCCCGGCCCTACTGGCCTCGACACACGCGGTCACGACGCGCTCCACCTCCGGCTCGGAGATGTAGGCTCCCTGTACGCGGGAGGGCCGGAGAGCGCTTACAGGCTTGAAGAGCATGTCGCCCCTGCCCAGGAGGGCCTCGGCTCCGGGGGCGTCCAGGATTACGCGGGAGTCTATCTGACTGGAGACGGCGAAGGCCACGCGGCTCGGGACGTTGGCTTTGATCATACCGGTGATCACGTCTACCGAAGGCCGTTGCGTGGCAACGACGAGGTGTATCCCCACCGCCCGTGCCTTCTGGGCGAGCCTTATGACCGCATCCTCGACCTTCGCCGCTGCGGTCATCATGAGGTCCGCGAGCTCGTCGATGACTATAACCACGTAGGGCATCTGCTCTGCTCCCCGGCCGTTGAAGCCCTCTAAGGAGCGCATCCCGGAACTTTCCAGTACCTCGTAACGCCGCTCCATCTCCGAGACGGCCCAAGAGAGGGCGTTCGCCGCTTTTTTTACGTCCGTGACGACCGGCGTTATGAGATGTGGGATACGAACGAACTGCGAAAGCTCGACCCTTTTCGGGTCCACGAGGACCATCTTGACCTGCCGGGGGTCAGTGGTCAGTAGAAGCGACGTCAAGAGGCCGTTGAGCATGACGCTCTTGCCGCTCCCCGTGGTGCCCGCCACCAGGAGGTGCGGCATCTCGGCGAGATCGAAGAATACCGCCCGTCCCGAGATGTCTTTCCCGAGGCCCACGGGCAGGCTCCAGTCGTTCGCGTCCGGGTACTCTCGGAAGACATCCCCCAAGGTGACCATCGCGGGGCGCGTGTTCGGCACCTCGACGCCCACGGCGCTCTTACCGGGGATCGGGGCGAGTATCCGAACCTCCGTGGCAGCCAAAGCATAGGCTATGTCCTGCTGGAGGTTCCTGACCTTTCCGACCTTGACGCCGCTCCCCAAGCGGAGCTCGTATCGCGTCACCCGCGGCCCCACTACCGCCCGCACCACGTGCGCCTCCACCCCGAGCTCCGAGAGGGCCCGCGTGAGCCTGCGGCTCGTGCCCTCGGCGTCGTGCTCGGGACTACCGCGCCCGAGGTTCAAGAGCGAGAACGGGGGCGGCGTGTACTCCCCGGGCACGTTTTGCTCCCGCCCCTCCTCGAATCCCAGAGAACCATGCCGCTCTGCCAAGACGACCTCGAACTCCTCGGTCTCCTCGTCCGCAGGCTCTGCGGAAGTCCCGGCGAAAGGTTCTTCGGAAGCCGGGGCTTCGCTTTCCTGAAGCTCGGACCAGGTAGACGGGAAATCCCGCCCTCCACCCTGGCTCCTTCTCTCCTCGAAGAAGATCCGCAGCGTGGAGTAGAGGGAGCGCGCGGCGCCGCCTATCGTCCCGGCGGCCGCGCCCAAGGTGACACCGGTCAACAGGGAGAGCCCTACGGCGTAGAGGACCACAAGCGCGAAGGCGGCCCCGACAGAGCCGCCTGTCTGGCTGATGACCGCGTATAGTGCGCTCCCGAGAAGGCCACCGCGGTCCGGGTAAGGCAGCTCCGGCGGAAGTGCGGCGGCCAAAGTGGTGGCGAAGGTCACGAGGAGGAGCACCACGCCCGAAGTCCTCCCCCAGGGCAGACGCTCGAGCAGCAAGAGCGCCCCGGTGAGCGCCGCGAGCGGGGCCAGCGCAAAGCCGACCAGGCCCATAAGGTGCGTCACTACGATCATACCGGCCCCGCCTAAGAACGCCCCCCGGCCCGTGAGGAACGTCGCGGTAAAGAACAACCCGACGACGAGTAACGTGGTGGCCACAACCTTGCGGGAGAAGGCTCGTCTGACGAAAGAGAGCACGTCTTTCACATGGCCGGCGCGGCCGCGGTTTTTCCTGCTCGAAGACCTTTTTGCGGGCCGCCTCGTGGCCCGTTTCTTCGTAGCCATGGGGTCTAGTCTAGCGCATAAGCCGCTGCTGCTGCGCCGGACACTCTATTTGGTACGGGCTTCTCTTTAGACCTCAACTATTAGGGGGAGTATGATCGGGCGCTTGCGTGTCCTCTCCGAGAGGAAGGAGGAGAGGTCCTTGCGGATCTCCTTCTTGAGCTCGCCCCAGTCGGTGACTCGTCGTCTGGCGGTGCGCTTCAAGGTCTCCGCGACGATGTCGATAGACTCGTCCACGAGGCCGTTTTGCGCCTGCGGGTCCACGAAGCCCCGCGAGATCACGTCCGGCGGACCTAAAAGCTCGCCGCTCTGGGCGTTGATGCGGGCGATGACGACGAACATCCCTTCCTCGGAGAGCTGCTGCCGCTCGCGCATGATCGCCCCCGAGGTGTCCGCGAAGCCCCCGCCGTCCACGAGGAACATCCCCGCGGAGACGGGATCTAGCTTGCGTGCCTCCCCGTCCTTGAACTCAAGCCTCTCTCCGTTCTCCAAGACGAAGATGTTGTTCTCCGGGATGCCCATGCTCACTCCAGTCTTCGCGTGGTGCACCAGGTGGCGAAACTCGCCGTGTACCGGGACGAAGAACTTGGGTCTCAAGAGCGAGAGCACGAGCTTCTGCTCTTCTTTGGCCGCGTGCCCCGAGACGTGTACGGACCTCAAGGGAGCGTATAGGACTTCCGCGCCCCGCTTCATTAGGTTGTTTATTGTGCGCGAGACGCCGCGCTCATTGCCGGGGATGGGGTGCGCCGAGATCACGACGACGTCGCCGGGGCCAACCTCGATGGTGCGGTGGGTGCCGGTGGCGATGCGGCTGAGAGCAGCCAAAGGCTCGCCCTGAGCGCCGGTGGTGAGGACCACGATATCGCCGTCTGGGATGCGGTTTATGTCCCGCTGGTCCACGAGCATCGCTTCGGGAAGGTCCAGGTAGCCGAGCTCGCGTGCGATCTGGACGTTGCGGATCATGGACCGCCCGGTGACCCCCACGGAGCGACCGTGCCTCTTGGCAGCCTCGACGACCTGGCCCACACGGTGGATGTTCGAGGCGAAGGAGGCGACGATGATGCGCCCTTCGGTCCTCTCGAAGACCTCGTCGAAGGTCTCGCCGACCACCCTCTCCGAAGGCACGTACCCATCCCTCTCGGAATTGGTCGAGTCGCCGAAGTAGGCGAGCACGCCCTCCTCTCCCAAAGAGGCGTAGCGGGCCAAGTCCATAGGGCCACCCTCGATCGGCGTCAGGTCGATCTTGTAATCGCCGGAGAAGACCACTACCCCCGCGTTAGTCCTCAGGGCCACGGCGACTGCGCCTGGGATGGAGTGGTTGACGTTTACGAACTCGACACCGAAACCGCCGAAACCAATACTGTCACCGGCGTTGACCTGTTGCAACTCCGCGTTCTTTATACCGAACTCGGCGAGTTTCGGACGCACGAGCTCAAGCGTGAGCCGCGTCCCGTAGACGGGAACTTCTTCGAACTCCCGCAAAAGGTACGGCAGGGCGCCAACGTGATCCTCGTGGCCGTGGGTAAGGATGATGCCCCTGAGTTCATCCCGGTGTTCTCTTAGGTAAGAGAAGTCGGGCAGAACTAGGTCTATCCCCGGCATCTCCTCGTCAGGGAAGGCCATGCCGGCGTCGATCAGGACGATCCCGCTGTCCTGGCGCACGGCAGTCATGTTCTTGCCTATCTCCCCCAATCCACCTAGGGGGAGAACCTGCAAAGTTCTGCTGTCTAACAGCTCCTACACCTCCTTTTGGAAGTGGCCATACATCGTCCGTCGGCATTAGCCATTGCTTTTTCCGACGGCCGATCGCTGAGAGCTAACTGCTGCTCAAGTACCTTCCAAGGTCGAGCTCCTTTGGACCGACGGCGGAGAGATATATGTTCTCTAGTCTCAGGTGGTCGTTGGCAAGCCGCTTGATGTCGTCGGCGGTCACGGCGTCGATGCGAGCGGCTATTTCCTCGGGTGTGAAGAGCTCCGAGCCGGTGATGACGCTACGGCCTATGCGGGTCATTCGCGCAGCGGTACTCTCCAGGGCGAGTATAGTCGAGCTTTTGAGCTGCTCTTTGGTGCGCTGCAGCTCCTCCTCGTTCACAGGCTCCTCGCGGATCCTTGCCAGCTGCTCGGCGATAACCTTCACTGCCTCCTCGACGTTTCCGGTAGAGGAGCCGACGTACATCTTTGAGGCGCCGGCGTCTGAGTAGCCCTGGTGGTAAGAGTACACGGCGTAGGCCAAGCCTCGCTTCTCGCGGACCTCCTGGAAGAGCCGGCTGCTCATCCCGCCGCCAAGCACGTTGTTTAGGGCGCTCATAGCGAAGCGGTCTTCGCTCTTTGCGGGCAACCCCAAAGAGCCCAGCGCCACGTGGTACTGCTCGGTCTCCTTGAACTTGTAGAAGAAGCGGTTCTCCGGAGTCCCTGGGTTCGCCTCTCGCACGAACGTCTCGCCCGCGGGCAACGCCCCGAGCTTCTCCTCGACCATGCGCTCGAACCCATCGGTCTCGAGTTTACCCGCGCCGACCACGAAGATGTTCGGGGCGGTGTAGGTGCCCCGGTGGAAGGCATGCAGAGTGTCGTGGTTTACGCCGCGAACCGTCTCGACGGAGCCGATGATCGGACGACCCAGAGTGTCGTCGTGGAAGATCAGGGAAGAGAGGTACTCGTCGGCCATCTGATCGGGCCTATCCTCGTACATCTTGATCTCTTCGACTATCACCTCCCTTTCGCGCTCAAGGTCGGCTAAAGTCGGCGAGACGACCATCTCGCTCATGATGTCCATTGCCGTCTCGAGATGCTCGGGCAAAAACCGGGCGTAGAGGACAGTATACTCTTCGCCAGTCGCCGCGTTGTCCTGGGCGCCGATGCTCTCGAATGCCTCCGCAATTCCTAACGCGTCCATAGAGGGCGTACCCTTGAAGAGCATGTGCTCCATGAGGTGAGTTATGCCAGCGACCTCGTCCTTTTCGTCGCGGCTGCCGGCTCGGATCCAGATCCCCAATGAGACGCTCGTCGCCTCGTCCAACGACTCGGAGAAGGCTCTCAAGCCGCCGGGGAACTCCTTTACGTTTACATTCCGCTCGCTCAAGGGCTACTCCTCCTCCACCCTCTCCAAGGAGATGCGCTTCTGCTTGTCTATGTCGAGGACGCGCACCTTGACCTTGTCTCCTTCCGTGACGACATCCTCGACTCGCTCTACTCTTTGGCGGCCCGGCGCGAGGCGCGAGATGTGCAACAGCCCGTCGCGGCCCGGGGTGAGCTCGACAAAGGCGCCGAAGTTGGTGGTCTTCACCACCTTGCCGGTGTAGATCTCGCCGGTCTCCACATCCTTGGTCATGCCGGTGACCGCGGCGGCAGCCTCTTTGGCCGCTATGCCTTCGCCCGCGACGTAGACTGTCCCGTCGTCCTCGACCGAGATATTTACCCCGAACTGCTCCTGCATGGCATTGATCGTCTTCCCGCCAGGGCCTATGAGGAGTCCTATCTTATCGGTCGGTATCCTCAGAGCCTCGACCCTTGGTGCAAACTCCGAGACCTCGCTCCTGGGCTCAGAGATGGTGCCAACCATGATGTCGAGAATCTCGAGCCGCCCCTTCCTGGCTTGCTTCAAGGCCTTCCTCAAAAGCTCCGCAGAGACCCCGGTTATCTTCATGTCCATCTGCAGGGCCGTAATGCCGTCGCGTGTGCCCGCGACCTTGAAGTCCATGTCGCCCATGTGATCTTCTAATCCCTGTATGTCCGAGAGGACGACGTAGTCCTCGCCCTCCTTGACGAGGCCCATAGCCACTCCAGCAACCGGCGCTTTGATAGGCACGCCGCCGTCCATGAACGCCAGGGTCGAACCGCAGACGCTCGCCATCGAGGAGGAACCGTTCGACTCTAGGACGTCGGAGACGATACGCATGGCGTATGGAAAGGTCTCTTCGGACGGTATAACCGGCAAGAGCGCTCGCTCGGCTAATGCCCCGTGCCCGATCTCGCGCCTACGTGGCGCCCCGACCCTGCCGGTCTCGCCGGTAGAGTAGGGCGGGAAGTTGTAGTGGTGCATGTAGCGTTTGCCGGTCACCGGTTCTATGGTGTCGAGCCTCTGGGCTAGCCCCAGGTCCGCGAGCGCAAGGGAAGAGAGGACCTGCGTCTCACCACGGGTGAAGAGCCCCGTCCCATGCACGCGCGGGATCATCGAAACCTCCGCCGTCGTCGGCCGAATCTCGTCCATCTCCCGAAGGTCGGTTCGCTTGCGGTCCTCGAGATAAAGCTTGCGGAACGCCTCCTTCTCCAGAACGCTCAGGGCTGCCCGTACTTGCTCGGCCTCTCCCGGCTCGCACCCCTCGACCAGCTCCGCCTCGAGCTCGTCCAGGGCCTCGTGCCTGCCCCTGCGGTCAGTGTTAACGATGGCGTCCTTGACGCGGTCGAGGTAGCGCTCTCTGAAGTCGGCGAGGAATGGGTTCTCGTCGCCCCCTGTCGCTACGACCTCCTGCTTTTCCTTGCCGAACTCCCTGGCCCAGTTCTCGATGGCCCCGGCTTGTTCCCTAATGGCATCTTGGGCGAAGAGCATAGCGTCGACCATCACGTCCTCGGGGATCTCGTTTGCGCCGGCCTCGACCATCGTGATCGCTTCCTTCGTCCCCGCCACCACGAGATCGAGGTCGCTCTCCGAGAGCTGACCGTACGTTGGGTTGAGGATGAGCTCCCCGTCGAGCGTCCTCCCCACGCGTACGGCCCCTATCGGTCCGTCAAACGGTATGTCCGAAAGTGCCAGGGCCGCCGACGCCCCGACCATACTAATGGTGTCATACGGCGTCTCCTGATCGGCCCCGAACACGGTGCCGATGACCTGTATCTCATTGCGGTAGCCTTTAGGAAAGAGAGGCCTCAAGGGCCGGTCGGTAAGCCGTGCAGTGAGGATAGCCCGCTCCGAAGGCCTTCCCTCGCGCTTGATGAAGCCGCCAGGGATTTTACCTGCAGAAGACATCCTCTCTTCGATATCCACGCTCAAGGGCAGAAAGTCCACCCCAGGCCTGGGGGCTGCCGAACGGGTCGCGGTAGCGAGCACGACCGTGTCGCCCAAGCGCGCTGTGACCGCGCCGCCGGCTTGTTTGGCCAACTTCCCAGTTTCGAGCACGATTGAGCGCTCGCCTACGGGTATCTCTAAACGCATATTCTTTTTCTCCTCTGTGTCTATACTGGGTAGGCAGCGAAGGGACTAACCCCGAGCTTACCGGCGCAGGCCCAGCCGCTGTATTAGCGCCCGGTAGCGCTCGACATCCTTCTTCTGCAGGTACTTTAGGAGGCGACGCCTCCTACCGACCAACTTCAAGAGGCCACGCCTGGAATGGAAATCGTGCATGTGCACGCGCAGGTGCTCTGTCAGGTGCCGGATGCGCTCCGTCAGCAACGCGACCTGAACCTCGGACGAACCCGTGTCGCCCTCGTGGGCTGCGTAATTTTGAATTATCTTGTCTTTGTTCTCTACTACCGCCAACTTCTTCGTTCTCCTCTTTGCACTCTCGATTTATCTCTCTAGTTACGCATATGCTACCACATGCATCAATCTAGCAGTCAGATTTCGGGCATCAGCCGTCACGCATCCGGGGCCTCCCTGCGAAAGCTACGGAACAGAACCGGAAGACTTCTAGTCTGATCCGGCAGCGGCCGTTCATTTCCGAACGTCGGTAGTTAAAAGACCACTTTTCGGGCCTGCGCGACGTCCCCCGCTATCTGAGTTTTTAGCTCCTCGATATCGGAGAACCGCTTCTCCAGCCTGAGCCGCGCCACAAAGCTGATGTCAACCACTTCTCCGTACAAGTCCCCCTCGTAGTCCAACAGGTACGCCTCGACCTTGCTGTCCTGCCTCTCGAAAGTGGGTGCCACGCCGACGTTAGTACAGGCGCCGAACCACTCGTCCCTCACCCGCACGCGTCCCGCGTACACCCCGCGCCCGGGTACGAGAGCGCGTGTGTCCGGGAGGACGTTGGCAGTGGGGAAGCCTATGGTTCGGCCCCGTTTGTCCCCGACGACGACCTCGCCACGCAACGCGTAGGACCTCCCCAAGAGCATTGCGGCCTCACGTGCCTCGCCGTCTAAGAGAAGGTCGCGTATCCTCGTCGAACTGATGGCTTCGCCCGAGGCGTAGGTGGGGACGGCGAGCGCCTCCCCGCCCGTCTCCTTCATGCATCTCCTGAGGTCCTCGAAGTCTCCCGCCGCCTTGTAGCCGAACCGGAAGTTATCGCCGACAACCACCACTGCAGCATGAAGCGCGCCGACGAGCACGTCCCGCACGAAACCCCAGGGACTTTTCCTCGAGAGCTCTCTATCGAACCGTATCACGCTCATCTCGTCTATCCCATACCCGAGCAGCAGCTCTTGGCGCACGTCCAGGGTCGTCAGGAGCTTGGGCTCGTTTCCCGGCGCCAGGACTGCCCGCGGGTGGGGATCGAAAGTCGCTGCCACGGAACGCAGCCCCCGTATGCGTGCCTCCTCGACCGCGCGTCGGATCACTGCCAGGTGCCCGAGATGCACCCCGTCGAAAGTTCCTAAGGCTACGACTACGGGCCGCACAATACGACCTCTGCCCACGCAGTCTCGCCGACTTCCCGGTAGATCGCTAATAACTCTCCCCCGGACTGCACCCGGTAGCTGCCACCGATCCCGAACGCATCTAGGGGCCGCCCGTTGCACACCAAACGGTCTCCAACACTCGGCGAGACCGACACCACTGGCAGATGCCCCACTACCACCCTGGGCTGTATTATGTGTGTTTCAAGTCTCCTCTCTGGGGCGAAGTCTTCTGGGGAGGTCGCATCATCGACCTTCAGGTGGCCTACCCGGGTGCGACGGAGAGCTGTGAGGTAGGCGCCAGTTCCCAGGGAGTCGGCGAGGTCTACGACAAGGGTACGGACGTAAGTACCGCCACCGCACGAGACGTAGAAGGTGGCGGTGTCCCCATCGAGGGACAGGAGCTCGAAGGTATGTATCGTCACGGGGCGGCTCTCGCGCTCGATCTCTTCGCCGCGACGCAGTGCTTTGTAGAGGCGTTCTCCTTTCACCTTGACAGCGGAGGCCATCGGAGGAACCTGGCGTATCTCGCCCGAAAAGTGCTCTGTCGCAGCGCGTATGGTACCTTCGTCAGGTATCAGTGCGTCTTCGAGGGGTGTGATCCTGCCGTCCGCGTCCAGGGTGTCGGAGACGGCACCGAAGCGCGCGGTGGCGACGTACTCCTTGTCGAGGCCGGTCACGTAGCGGGAGAGACGGGTCGTTCGGCCCAAAAGGAGAACCAAAAGCCCGGAGGCGAGGGGGTCGAGGGTACCGGTGTGCCCGATCTTGGTCCCCTTCGACAGGAGGCGTTTTACCCGGGCGACCGCCCGGGCGCTGGTGATGCCGGACGGCTTGTCCAGCAGCAGTGCGCCGGAGAAGCTCGGAGGAGCTATGTTAGGCGCCCCAGTTCTCGTCGAGGTTCACAACGCCCTTCAAGGCCTCGAGCAGCTCCTCCTTGGCCTCCCGTGGCGGCTTCTCCGTCGTGTAGCCAGCCGCGAGCCTGTGCCCGCCACCGCCGAAGCGCCGGGCTAAGGCGCCCACGTCCACGTGCCCGGAGCGCAATGACGCCTTCGTACCGTCCTCGACCTCCCTAAGGTGCGCTACGACCTCGACGCCGGCCACAGTCCGCAGGTGGTCTATGGACTCCTTGGAGTCGAACTCGGTGGCGCCGGTACACTTGTAGTCGGAGCCGTCCACGACCGAGACTAGGGCTTCGCCGTACCGCTCGGCCTTCGCTAAAGAAACGCCGACGATGTTCAGTTGCTCCACGGTGCTGGTACGATTTATCCGGTTGTCGATGTCGGCTGGCACTACTCCTGCGCGGAGGAGGTCGGCGGCCAGCTCGTGGGCCTCAGGGGAGACGTTCCTGAAACGGAAGCCGCCGGTATCGGTGTAGATGCCGGCGTAGATCGCCTCGGCAGCCTTTCCCTTTAGGGGCACGCCGAGCTCGGCGTATAGGCGGGCCACTACTTCGGCGCTCGCGGCGGCCTGCGGGTCCACGAGGTTCATCTCCCCGTAGAGCGGATTGTCTTCGTGGTGGTCGAGGTTCAGGCGCACCAGGTGCGCTTCCCCATCTCGCATGCTGACGCGGTCAGCCCGGGAGGCGTCGACCACAAGGAGGTCGTGTTCCGGTGGACGCTCCTTGAGAGGCTCCTCGGGCAGGAGCCAGCAGAGGTAGTCCGGCACTTCCTCATAGTAGCAAAACATGGCCTCGGCATCGAGGTAGCGCAAGAGGTACAAGAGCGCGATCGCGGAGCCCACGGCGTCCCCGTCCGCCCCAGTGTGGGTGGCAATGGCCGCCTTTTCCAGGCCCTTCAAGAAAAACGCGACCTCTCGTGTCGTATTGTTAGTCGGTCGCGTCTGCATCCTCCCTGGCCTCTCTGACGTCTTTGAGCGCCGCCTCGATCCTGCCCACGTTCTCCACGACAGGGTCAGGTTCGAAACGCAAGCGCGGGGTACGCTTGAGGCGCGTCTGAGCTCCTATAGAGCCCTGAATGCGCCCGGCAGCGCTCTGCAAACCTTCTCTCGCTCCTTCTCGGTCCTCGTCCGAGAGCACGCTGTAAAAGACTGTGGCGGTGCTGAGGTCAGGACTCACCCGGACACCGGTGACCGTTACGAGACCTCTGATGCGCGGGTCGGAGAGGGTGGCGACCTCCTCGCCGACGATCTCCTTCAGCTGGGACTCGACCTTGCGGGTGTGCCCACTCATAGATTGACAAACTCCTCCCGCCATTCGAGTATGGACAACTCCTCGTAGTTGAGGAGCGTGCGCCTGACCTCCTCACGCTTCTCCTCTGCCGCGTTCCTGCTGATGGCGACCAGGGCCAGCTCGACCGTAGCCCGCTGCCAGAGGTCTTGGTGGTCGGCCTCGACTACGGAGACGTTCTTGCGCCTCAAGCGGTCTTTGAGTGACCTCAAGGTCTGGCGTTTGTCCTTCAGGCTTGTAGCGAAGGGCAACTCCAGCTCGAGCCTTACGGCACAGAGCATCGGACCTCGAGTATTACCTGGGGACCTCGACAACCTCGAAGAACTCCAGAACGTCGTTCTCCTTGATGTCGTTGAAGTTCTCTACTCCCACTCCGCACTCGAAGCCCTGCCGCACTGAGCGCACGTCGTCCTTGAAGCGCTTTAGGGAAGCGATATTGCCCTCATAGACTACGGTGCCGTCCCGGACCACGCGGACGCGGTTGCTGCGGAAGATCTCGCCGCTCGTCACGTAGCAGCCAGCGACCACGCCGATGTTCGGGACCCTGAAAGTGGCACGGACCTCGGCGGTGGCTGTCTCACGCTCTTCGGTTTCCGGGGCGAGCATGCC
Source organism: Actinomycetota bacterium (assembly GCA_030867425.1). Taxonomy (GTDB): domain Bacteria; phylum Actinomycetota; class Rubrobacteria; order Rubrobacterales; family Rubrobacteraceae; genus Rubrobacter_F. The sequence goes on from JALZFJ010000340.1 coordinate 12,906, forward strand.
GCGCATAGCGGCCTCTATCTCCTCGAGGGCTTTGTAGATCACCTCGTACGTCCGTATCTCGACGTTCTCCTTCTCAGCGACTTGTTTAGCGGTGTTGGTCGGCCGGACGTTGAAGCCCAACACGATGCCGCCGCTCGCCGAACCAAGCATCACGTCTGAGTCCGTAACGGCTCCGACACCGCTCCTGACGATGTTGACCCGTACTTCATCGGTAGAGAGCCTCGCCAACGCCTCCTTCAAGGCTTCGACCGAACCCGCGACATCCGCCTTGATGACGAGGTTCAGGTCCTGCGTACCACCCTCGCCCAGGAGCTCTTCGAGGGTACGCCTCAGCCCGCCGTGGGCTAGCTCCTGCCGCCTCAGGGCCGCCTCTGCCTGCTGGGCCCGGTCTCGGGCGGTCCGTTCGTGGTCCACGACCTCGAAGCGGGTGCCCGCCTCGGGGACGCCGGAGAGGCCCAGGATCTCAACCGGGGTCGCAGGCCCCGCTTCCTTGATCCTCTTCCCTGTGTAGTCGAGCATCGCCCGCACGCGCCCGTAAGTGGTGCCAGCGAGAACGACGTCGCCCTTGCGCAAGGTGCCGCGGTTCAAGAGGAGCGTCGCGACGGGACCGCGGCCCGGGTCGCGCTCGCCCTCTATCACGTACCCGGAAGCCTGCGCCTTGGGATTCGCCTGAAGCTCCTCGAGCTCCGCGACGACGAGGATGTTCTCCAAAAGCTCATCTATCCCCTCGCCCGTCTTGGCGGAGACCGGCACCGTGATCGTCTCACCGCCGTAGGCCTCGGGCATGAGCTCTCGCTCGGAGAGCTGGCCCAAGACCCTGTCCGGATTGGCGTTCGGCACGTCTATCTTATTCAGCGCGACGACCAAGGGTACCCCGGCAGACCGGGCGTGCTCTATGGCCTCCTGGGTCTGGGGCATCACACCATCATCGGCGGCGACGACCAGGATCACGACATCCGTCACCTTCGCGCCCCGGGCCCGCATCTCGGTAAACGCCTCATGGCCCGGCGTGTCTATGAAGGTGATCTTCCTCCCGCTACTCTCGACTTGGTAAGCGCCGATGTGCTGCGTGATCCCCCCGGCCTCGCCAGCCTGCACGTCGGACCTGCGGATGCGGTCCAGGAGGGAAGTCTTGCCGTGGTCGACGTGGCCCATAACCGTTACGACCGGTGGCTTCTCAACGAGGTCCTCCGGCGCGTCCTCCGGTATCGCCGCCTCCGGAGCGGGCTCCTCGACGGCCCCGATTTCGACCTCGACTCCCATCTCGTCGGCGACGAGCTCTATCTCCTCGGTCGAGAGCGTCTGTGTCACGGTCTTCATCTCGCCCAGGGCGAAGAGCACCTTAATAATCGCGGTCGGCGCAACGCCGAGGGCGTCTGCCAGATCCTTGACCGTCGCCCCCGGCTCGACCTTGGCTGCGGTCTTCTCTTCTCTTGTGGCCTCGGTCTCGGGTGCCCGCCGCGTCGCGCTAGGCACTGCTTCGGCGGGCACGGCACGCGGTCCCCTGCTTGTAGCGCTCGCATCTATCACCACTCGCCGCCGCTTGCGGCCGCCCTTCTTCTCCTTCGACTCCCGCCGCTCTGCGGGTTCGGATACCAGAGGGGCCTCAGCCCGCCCGTTCGTGGCGCCGTCAGTGTCCGGCGAAACCGGAGCCGACGCCTGGCCGTTCCCCTCGTCACCGAAGACCCGCTCGTAGACGGGGTCTTCGACCGCGGCTAAGTGGTTCTTCACCTCCACGCCCGCCGCGTTCAAGCGATCCAGAACCTCTTTCGTTTCCAGCGATAGCTCGCGGGCTATCTCGTACACTCGTCTAGCCATCTAAACTCCCTCTAAGAGCCCTCTATCAGGTCTTCGAACTCCGCGGCCTGGGCCTGGTGCGAAGGGATCCCGCAGAACAGCGACCCTGGCAGCGCCGTGTTCGGGCACCTCCGGCCGTTGGCGAGAACCGCCCGGCAACGGTGCATCGCCGAGTCCTCCTCAAGCTCCCAGTCCTCTTCTTCATCCTCGAACTCCGCAGCCTGACTCTCGGGCTTTATGTCTATCTTCCAGTCGGTAAGCTTTACAGCGAGTCGGGCGTTCTGGCCCTCCCGGCCTATCGCGAGGCTGAGTTGATCGTCGGGCACGATGACCTCGGCCTGCTGCTCATCGTCGTCCAAGTAGACTTCCCTGACGCGTGCGGGGCTCAAAGCCTTCGCTATGAAACGCGCCGGGTCCGGGTCCCACTGGATGATGTCTATCTTCTCGTTCCTCATCTCGGAGACAACGGCCCTCACGCGGCTCCCGCGCGGTCCCACGCAGGCGCCAACCGGGTCTATCCCTGACTCGTTCGACCATACCGCGACCTTCGAACGCAACCCCGCTTCGCGGGCGACGGCCTTTACCTCCACCAATCCATCGTAGATCTCTGGCACTTCCAGCTCGAAGAGGCCCTTCAAGAGCCCTTCGTGGCGCCTACTCACCACGAGGCTCGGGCCCCGTCCCGGCTCCCTTATCTCCAAAAGGTACACCTTGATGCGCTGCCCGTTCTCGTACCGCTCGTTCGGGACCTGCTCGCTCGCCGGCAAGAGCGCCTCGACCCTCCCCAGATCCACGAGCGTCATCCTGCGGTGCGCCTGCTGGACGATGCCGGTGACGATGTCGCCTATGCGTCCGCCGTACTCTTCGAGGAGCTGCTCGTTGTGAACCTCGTTCAAGCGCTGGTAGAAGGCCTGGCGCATCACCTGAGCGGCAATACGGGTGAAGTCGGCGGGCGTTATGTCCTCGCCATCCTTCATCACCCGGAGGTCGCCGGTCTCACGATCCAGGACGACCCGTGCCTCCTCGTCGGCTCCCTCGCGGTTCAGGTACGCCGCGAGCAAAGACTCCTCGAGGACGCTCTGGACCGTGTCGAAGGGGATGCCCTTGTCCACTTCGATCTCGCGTAATGCCGATAACAATGCTGTATTCATCCGGTTATATGTCCTCCTTGAGGTACGCCCGCGAAACGCAGCCGAACGGCAGCTCCACCTCCGCGCCCCCCTCTAAGAGTTTTAATACGAAAACTGTCTTGCTAGCCCGCTCGATGGTGCCGGTGAAGTTCCGCCGCCCGTCGATGGGCTCCGCGAGCCTCACCTTCGCCTCGTGCCCGACAAAGCGCCGGAAGTGCTCTGGTTTGGTCAAAGGACGCTCTATTCCCGGTGAAGAGACCTCGACGAGCCCGTCGTAGCCCTCCTCGTCTAGGACCGGCGAGATCCTGGTAACGACCTCCGAGCAGAACTCGTGGTCGACAGGTCCGCCCTCCCGGTCCACGAGCAGCGTGAGAAGAGGCCCGCCGGAAAAGCGGGCCTCCACGAGCTCCGCCTCCTTCGGAAGCGCGCCCTCAACAACCTCCGCCAATCTATCCAACCGTGTCGTCTGCTACTCCCTGCTTTCGAGACGTTAAAAAAGCAACGGGTCCCGAGAGACCCCTTGCTCCACTACAGCAAGGAACACTACAGCAAGGAAGATTATATCGCAGAGTATCTAGGTTACAAGTACACTCAAAACGTAGCATTGGAAATCAGAAATAAGATTGCTGTAACGGGTCGAGCACATCATTACTAAAGGGGAACGGGTACTCAGTACGCATAGACTACTTCCGCCGAGGGTGATCATCAAAGTTACCCTCGACACAGGGACGTTCGCGGAGTGGCAAGCGCAGACGCTCAGCTTTCTCATTGATCTGCTAGGCAGGCAACACGTCTACCTGGAAAGCTTTACGACCGGAGCCAGAAAGACTGCGCCGAGCCACGCAAAATGGGACAGAGAATTCTGAGGTCCGTTAGAAAAGAAGTCGAAGACGGGTACTCACCTGCACCAGGACGCTAATCTCCGCCGAAGCTTTCACGGGCTTCCTTGAGATGGACGAGCGCTTGTACGACAATGGTTACAAAGACCCCACCGCAAATCTGACCGGTGCGGTTTGGAAGTTGATCTGCGAAAAATTGTGGATGCGAACAGCG
>JALZFJ010000374.1 GCA_030867425.1 Actinomycetota bacterium
TTGAAGCCCGTCTCTTCGGCAATTTCGACCTTGTGCAAGGCGCTTGCAACTAGGGCTTCGGCCTTTGGTAGGTCCCAGAAACGCTTCTCCACGGAGCCGGAATTGACGCCAATGCGCATGGCACAGCCGATCTCCACGCACTTCTCAATCACGGCCCTGAAGCGGGCGTCACCGCCGATATTACCGGGATTGATGCGGACACAAGCGGCGCCCGCGTCGGCCGCTCCCAGGGCCATCCGGTAGTCGAAGTGTATGTCGGCGATCAGGGGGACCGGAGAGCGCCAAACGACCTCTTTGAAACCTTTTAGAGCTTTGGAGCCGTTGACGGAGACGCGCACGAGGTCCGCGCCGGCAGCGTTGAGATCGTAGACCTGCTGGACAGTGGCCTCGACGTCGCTGGTGTTTGTGTTGGTCATCGACTGGACGGCCACCTCGGCGCCTCCGCCGATGGGCACGCCGCCCACGACTATTTGTCGGCTGGTGATCGGGCGCTCCTGTAGCACTGTCTCTGTCATACCTCTCCCTAACATTAAGGATTCTGGTCGGGGACAAATGGCTGCCCCGTAAAGATCTTACTAAGATCCACGTAGGTTGCAACAACGAAGAGCATCAGCATGAGCGCGAGGCCGAAGGCGGCGATCCTGGCGAGCGTCTCGGGGTTCACCGGCCTCCCCAAGACCTTCTCCGCCGCGATGAAGAACAGGTGGCCCCCGTCGAGCGGAAGGATAGGAAGCAGGTTAACAACGGCGAGGTTGATGCTGATGAAAGCCAGAAGCAACGCAAAGCTCTGCGTCCCTTGCGAGGCAGCGTCGCTGCTGACTGAGGTGATACCCACGGGCCCCGAAACCGAATCGTAGAAGCTTTGGTCTCCGGTCACTAGCTGTCCTATAAACCAGCCGAAGAGACCGACGATCTGGACCGTCCTCTCCACCCCGAGCCCCACAGCCTCCAAAGGCCCGTAGCTCGTGTACGTGAGGACCGGACGGAAGCCGACTATAGCCTTCTCCGGATCGTCAGGGTCGGCTTTCATGGTCCCCGAATACTTCTCGCGCTCGCCGTTTCGTTCCACGAGGAGTGTCGCCTCATCGCCCGGGCTTTTCTCCTCGACAACCTCCTGGAAATCTTCCCACTCCCCGACGGGCTCTCCGTCGACGGAGACGATCCTGTCCCCAGGCTCGAGACCGACCTCGGAGGCAAGGGAGCCGGGGACGACCTGCTCGATCTCCGGTTCGGCGCCGGTCGGGACGCCCGCCATGTAAACACCCGCGAGGATCAGGACTGCCATCAAAAGGTTCGCGAAGGGCCCGGCGAAGATGATGAGGGCCCGCCGCCACGCCGGCTTCGACGGATACGTCTCCGGCCCCAGCTTGCCTGTCTCCTTCTCGACGCCCGCCATCCCCTCCATCCCCGCCATCTTGGCGAAACCGCCGAGAAGTATTATGCGTAAAGAATAGACGGTCTTGCCGATTTTTTTCTTGAAGAGCGCGGGGCCAAAACCCACGCCAAACTCGGGGACGTGCACGCCCATCGCCTTGGCGACGAGCATGTGGCCGAGCTCGTGGACCACGATCAGGGCTATCAGTCCGAGGATGGCGAGGAGTATCGTCATCGCGCCTCCCGCGTGGCCTTTTCCGCTTCTTCTCGGGCCCAGGCGTCGACGAACACTATGGCCTCCATACTCTCCATCGCGCCAAACTCAGGCACTGCTTCCAGAAGCTCCTCAATGACTTCCGCTATCCGCAAAAATTGTATCCGGCGGTCAAGGAACGCTCCTACGGCGACCTCGTTGACCGCGTTGAGCACCACTGGGTATGCTCCACCGAGCCGCCCGGCCTCCATCGCGAGCGGCAGGCACCGGAACACGTCGTTTCGGGGCTCCTCGAAGGTCCAACTCGCCTCTCCAAAACTCACGCTTTTCGCTCCCACGTCTACCCTCTCCGGATAGAGGACGCCGTAGGAGATTGGGAGCCGCATGTCCGGCAAAGCCGCGTGCAAGAGCGCCGACCCGTCACCGAGTACGGCGCCCCCGTGCACTACCGACTGCCGGTGCACGACGACTTTTATCCGATCGTAGGGCACGCCGAAAAGATGGTGGGCTTCTATGACCTCGAGGCCCTTATTCATCATGGTGGCCGAGTCTATCGTGATCTTGGGTCCCATCCGCCACGTCGGATGCCGCAACGCATCCTCCGGCTCCACCTCGAAGAGCCGCGCCTTGTCCAGCCCGAAGAACGGCCCACCCGAGGCGGTCAGCAAGACACCGCTCACCTCCCCCCCACCCTCCAGACACTGGAAGATCGCCGAGTGCTCCGAGTCCACAGGTATTATGGGGTTATCGGCGGCGAGGTCCATGATCCACGCTCCGCCGGTGACGAGGGACTCCTTGTTGGCGAGTGCGAGGCGGTTTCTGGCTTCGAGCGCTCTGACCGTCGCGGCTAGGCCTGCGAAGCCGACGATGCCGTTGAGGACGACGTCGGCGGGTGCTGCGGCGAGACGCTCGGCGGAGCCGGGGCCGACGAGTACCCCGCAGCTGAAGTCGCCGGGTGGCGGAGGGTGCGGGGATTCGAGGG
>JALZFJ010000387.1 GCA_030867425.1 Actinomycetota bacterium
GCCCTCTTTACAACCTGGGCCGGGCGAGAGGAGTCGCGGCCCAAGGTGACGGTCACGCCGGGGTCGAGCTCCGTGCCGAAAGAAGAGGCCAGACGGATGACGAACTCAGGCGTCAGGTCAACGTTGAACTTTCCGGAGACGACGCCGCCCTTGAAGAGGGTGCGCAGGCCCATCGTCTCGTAGATCAGGCTCTTGATGACGTTCGCCCCGCTCTCGATGGTCTTGTGTGGGAAGACCTTGACGTCCGGGGCTATGGTCGCGCCCTCGCCCACGATGACGTCCTCGCCTAAAGCGCTACGCTCGAGGATGCGTGCCCGCTCCTGAACGTAGGAGTGGCGACCGATTAGGGTGTCTATGAGCTCTGCACCATCGCCAACGTAGGAACCCTCGGCGACGACGCTCCGCTCGACGGTCGCGCCGGCGGAGATCACGACGTTGTCGGCGATGACGGAGTAGGGGCTTATTTTGGCCCCCTCGCCAACCCGGACGTTCTCCCCGATGACAACCGGACCGATCAGCTCCTCATCGTCCACCTGCGCCCTCTCTCCTACGTACACGTTCTCTCGGAGGCGCGTACCTGGCGGCCTCGTCCCCTTCATCTTGCCGTCCAGGACGTCGCGCTGGGCCCTCATGTACTGTTCCAGAGTACCTATGTCCTCCCAGTAGTCCTCGGTGATGAAGCCGTAGAGGGAACGCTCCTCGTCGAGGAGTTTCGGGAAGAGTTCCTTGGAAAAGTCGTACTCGCCATCGGTGGGGATCTCGCCGAGCACCAACGGCTCCAGGACGTAGATGCCGGTGTTCACCGTATCCGAGAAGACCTGTCCCCAGGTCGGCTTCTCCAAGAAGCGCGAGATGCGCCCGTCCTCTTCGGTGATGACGATCCCGAAATCCAGGGGGTTCTCGACGCTTTTTAGTACCATCGTCGCCTCGGCGCCCTTCTCTTCGTGGAACCTAAGCGCGCGCGTGAGGTCACAGTCGGTCAAGGCGTCGCCGCTGATCACCAGTATTCGATCGTCCTTGAGGTGCTCTTCGGCGAGCTTGACGGACCCGGCGGTGCCCGCCGGGGCGACCTCTATGGAGTAGCTCAGGTTCACGCCCCAATCGGAGCCGTCGCCGAAGTAGTCTTGTATCTCCTCGGGCAAGAACTGCAGCGTAACCACGATATCGGTCAAGCCGTGCTCCTCGAGCAGCCGCACGATGTGCTCCATGCACGGCACGTTGACGATCGGGATCATGGGCTTAGGCAGGTTGCTGGTCAAGGGCCTCAAGCGCGTGCCCTGGCCGCCGGCCATGATCACCGCCTTCATCGCTCGCTCCTCCAAAAAAGCTGATTCACCGCGCGGACGTAGAGGGCCCCAGCGACGAGCGAGAGCCCCAAACCCGAGTAGAACATGATCTCTCCGACAACCCCCGGTCTGTACATGATCACCGCGACCGCCGCCATCAGGATGGCCGTCGCCGTCTTGCCCACCTTGTTGACCCGTATCTTATCCTGAAACAGAAGGCTCCCCAATAGGGCTACAAGATCCCGCCCAACGAGGATTGCCACGACGAAGGTCGGCAAGATGCCCCGGACCGCTAGGACGGCCGCTACGCTAGAGAGCATCAAACGGTCGGTCACGGGGTCCAGGATGGATCCGAGGTAAGAAGCTCCCCCGCTGCGACGCGCGATAGTCCCGTCCAAAAAATCCGTAACCGCCGCCAGAGCGAACAACGTCGCCGCCGCGATGTCCTCCCCCGCGAGCAAAAGGAGGATCACGACCGGCGTCGCCAGGAGCCGCGATAATGTCAGCGCGTTCGGCACCGTCAGCACGTGGTCACTCTGGGGCCCGCCTGTCCTCAGATCTTTCACCGACTGCTCCTCAAGGAGAGGCGCACGCTCACCCCGTGCAGGCCGTAACGCTCGCGCAATGAGTTCTCCACGTAGCGCAGGTAGGCCTCAGGGACTTCCTTCGGGCGGTTGGCGAAGAGGACGAAGGAGGGTGGGGCCGTGCCGGTCTGGACGGCGTAGCGGATCTTGACCCCTCTGGGCGGCGCCGTGCGGTCCACCAAAGCGTTTACGAGCTCGGCGACCTCGTGCGTGGGCACACGCAGGTTGTACGCGGCGTACAATCGGGCAGCGAGCGGCATCACCTTGTCCACGCCCGTACCCGCGAGGGCGGAAACTGCGAAGACCGGGGGCCTAAGGTCCGTCATCCGGGTGTGTACGGTCTTCTCGATCTCGCGCAGCCTCTCGCCCGAAACGAGGTCGCGCTTATTCAACAAAACCCCGCACGCCTTCCCGGCCTCCTCCACTTTATGTGCGAGCCTCAAGTCCTCCCCTACGAGCCCCTCGACCGCGTCCAAGAGAAGCAGCGAGACGTCCGACCGGCGGATCGCCCTTTCCGTTCTCAACGCCGAGTAGTATGGGACGCCCTCCGCCCGCCTCGCGTTCCGGCTCATCCCCGCGGTGTCCAATAGCAGGAAACGCTTGCCGTGTATCGTTGTGTCTTCCGAAACTTCGATCTCGTGCGCCACTGCGTCGGTGGTGGTGCCCGCGACCTCGGAGACGACCGCTCTTTGGGAGCCTACTAAGCGGTTGAGGAGCGTGCTCTTGCCAACGTTCGGCCTCCCGACGACCGCGACGCGCGGCAGGAGATCTTCCTCTTCGGCAGGCTCTTCTTGGGGCAGGAGCGAGACGATCTCGTCGAGGAGATCCCCGATCCCGATCCCGTGTGCAGCGCTTATGGCGTGTGGCTCTCCCTCGCCCAAAGAGTAGAAGGGGTAGCGCCCCGAATCGTCGGCTGGGTTGTCGAGCTTGTTCACGGCGAGAACTACTTTTTTTATGCCGCGCAGCTCCTTGGCGATCGCCGCATCCGCCTCGGTTACCCCAAGCCTCGCGTCTGTGAGGTGCAGGATCACGTCCGCCTCCTCGATCGCCACGCGGGCCTGCAACGTGACCAGAGCATCGAGCCCCGCGCGTGCGTACGGCACCAGCCCCCCAGTGTCTACCAACAAAAACTCCCGCCCCGCCCACTCGGCCCGATTGTAGGAACGGTCGCGCGTGGTGCCAGACTCGTCGGATACCACGGCCTGCCGGCGTCCCAACACCCTGTTCACGAACGTGCTCTTCCCCACGTTCGCCGCCCCCACGATCGCCACCACCGGTAAGGGACTCACGGCGACGCCCCCACGGCCCCCCCGCCTTTCAGGTCGTAGATAGCACGCAGAACCCGGTCCGCGATCTCCCTGCGACCCTTTCTTCCTTCTCTAGTATTATGGGTATCTATCGGATCGCCTATGTAGACGTGGAGTTTTTCGCCCCGGAAGCGTTCGAGGGGGTTAGGCACGCGGTCCACGAAGACGGGGAGTACCGCGGCGCTTGTGCGGGAGGCGAGCATGGCCACCCCGCTCTTTGGGGTGTCTTCCGGGTCGTAGGCCTTGCGGCGGGTGCCCTCTGGGAAGATGCCCAGAGCCCAGTTAGCGGCGAGTAGATCGAGGGCTACCCGCAGCGCTGCCCGACCGCCTTTCTCACGGTCCACCGGGAAGGCGCCGATAAAGAAGAAGAACTTGTCGAACGGGGCGATGAAGAGCTGTTTCTTGGCCATCCACTGGATCCTGCGTGGCACGGCCATTGAGACGAAGACCGGGTCCGCGTACCGGCGATGGTTGGCGGCCACGATCAGGGGCCCTTCTTTCGGTACTTTCTCGGCGCCTACGGCCGTGAAGCCGAACAGGAGCCACCCTAGCGCCAGCATGAAGCGCCTGAAGATACGGTACCTGGGCGACATACCCCGCGAGACACCCTTCTTTAGCCTCTCGGTCTCCATCTTTATGGGGCGCCTTCCAGGGCGTTCTGGCGCTCGTGAGCGAGCTCGACCACGCGCGAGAC
>JALZFJ010000391.1 GCA_030867425.1 Actinomycetota bacterium
GCATCGTGCTGGTCCCCCTCAACTTCAGGCTCGTGGCAAGGGAGGCACAGGCCTTGCTCGAGCACTCGGAGGCGCAGCTGCTCTTTCTTGGGGACAGGTTCGCGGAGATGATCTTCGAGGTCCGGGCCGACCTGCCTCACATACAGTCCGATGGCTTTGTCCTGCTCGGTGCGGAGACGCTCCCCGAAGGGTACGTTTCTTATGAAGAGTGGGCGCGCGCGGCCCCGGAGGAGCATCCCGGCGTCGAGGTTGGAGAGGAGGACGTCTTCTACGTTGGCTACACTTCTGGTACTACCGGAGAGCCAAAAGGGGCCGTGCTTTCACAGCGTTCGAGAGGCCTCATCCAGCTCGCGATGGCCGTCGAGTACCAAATCGGCGAAGAGAACGTCGACCTCACCGCGGGCGCCATCTACCACGCCGCCCCAATCATCTTCGTATTGCTCGCCATAAACGTAGGTGGCACGACCGTGATCCTCGAACAGAGCGACCCCGAGGAAATCCTGCGAAGCATCGAGCAGCATAAGGTTACCAACGCGTTCATGGCGCCCACCATGTTCCATACGATCAACAGTCTCCCGAAGTGGATCAGGGAGCGCTACGACGTGAGCTCCGTCCAGACCCTCATCTCTGCTGGGGCTTCACTCTCCAGCAAGGACAAAGAGGACACCATAGCGCTCTTCGGCGAGGGCGTGTTGCACGAGTTCTACGGCTCTACCGAGGCCGGCTGGAACACGAACCTGCGCCCTGCAGACCAGCTCCGCAAGCTCCGCTCGTGCGGCAAGCCGGTCATCGGTTGGGAGGTAAAGCTCCTGGACCTCGACGGGAGAGAGGTAACCGGGCCGGATAAGGTCGGGGAGATCTTTGTGCGTGGCGAGTACATGTTCGACGGGTACCTCAAAAACCCCAGGGCTACCGAAGAGGCCTTCCGGGACGAGTGGTTCTCGGCGGGCGACCTCGGCCAGTACGACGACGAAGGCTACCTCTACGTAGTCGGCAGGAAGAAGGATATGATTGTCACCGGCGGCTCCAACGTCTACCCCGAGGAGGTCGAGGACTGCCTCGCGAGCCACCCGAAGGTTGCCGACGTGGCCGTCATAGGCACCCCTGACGATAAGTGGGGCGAGGCGGTGACGGCGGTAGTGGTCCCCAAAGAGGACAGCGTAACCCCAGAGGAGGTAATCTCCTTCTGCGAGGGCGAGATCGCCGGGTACAAAAAGCCCAAAAGGGTCGAGTTCGAGGACGAGATACCGAGGAACCCCTCCGGCAAGATCCTCAAGAATGTGCTCAGGGAGCGCTACGGGGCGGTGGGCTCCCCGACTTGATCCCCTCTCGGGGGAGTGCACCTAGGCGAGGATGCCTCCGTCGACGGCGTAGGTCGTGCCGGTGACATACGAAGCCTCGGGGCCCGATAGGAACAAGACAACGCTCGCCACCTCCTCGGGCTCGGCCGGACGCCCCATCGGGACCATGTTTTGCAAGGCCTCCCTGCCTTCCTCGGAGAGGTCCTCGGTCATCCCCGTCGCGACGTAGCCGGGAGCTACGGCGTTTACGAGGATCCCGTACCTCACGAGCTCCAGAGCGAGGCTCCTGGTCATCCCGATCATGCCGGCCTTGGCCGAGGCGTAGGCCGTATCGCCTGGGAAGCCCCTCGCGCCCACGACGCTGACCACGTTGACGATCCTGCCGCCCCCCGCCGCCCGCATGAGCGGCACGGCCTCTTTCGCGCAGTAGAAGGAGCCGTAGAGGTGAGTGCGCAGCACGAGGTCCCAGTCCTCGACCGCGAGGTGCTGTACCCTGCCGCCTCGGTGCACCCCCGCGTTGTTCACCAGCACGTCCAGGCGCCCGTGCTCGGACTCCACCCGTCCCATCATGGCCCGCACCTCCTCGTAGGAGCCAACGTCGGCCTTGACGAGACCATGCCCTCCTCCGTGCCTTAGGAGTTCTTCGAGCGTGCTCTGTGCCGCCTCCTCATCCGAGTGGTAGTTGACGATCACCGCTGCCCCTTCGCGGGCCAGCGCCACGCAGATGGCCCGACCGATACCCCGCGAGCCACCCGTTACCAGCGCCACTTTTTTATCCAACCGCGACGCCATCTCTCTCCTCTCTCATCGCTTGTCCGGAGTTTTGGCCGCGTCGGTGAGTGGCCCCTCGGTAGCTCAGGTTCGCTAACGACGGCGGAAGATGCGGTAGATGCCGGTGCAGGTCGCGCCGGTCTTGCCAGACTCGTCCCACACGCGGCCCTCGCAGTAGACGAGGCTCCCGCCGCCACGCACCACGCGGGCCTCGCCGGTCACGCGCGCTTCGGCTTCCATTGCGTCGAGGAAGTTCACGTTCAGGGCGATGGTGGCCTGTCCGATCGTGATCTCGTCCCACGTCGAGGCTACTGCCGCGCCGAGGAGGGCGTCGAACATGTAGCTTACGATGCCGCCGTTTATGGTGTTGGGGGAGCCCCCGCCGCCACGGTGGTGCTTTTCGACGGGCAGCTCGACGCGCGAGACACCGTCTTCGGCGGAGATCAGGCGGAGGCCGGGCCACCGGAAGAAGTCAGTGTCGTTCCAGTCTATTACGTGCTTCTGGATAGGACCAGAATTCTCCAATATGGGCTCCTTTTCTCTAGTCCGGCTCTCCGGCGGCTTCGCCGAGGGCAGGCTCGCGGGAGACCGCTTATGCGCCGAGCCCGACGGCTACGGTGCGCCTGGCGGCGTCGGTGAACTTCACCTCGACGGGATCGATCTACTTGCTCGCCGTGTCGGTGATCCCGGCGGTGGCGTAGAGCGTACCCTCGCGCCGGTCCCACGTAGTGGGTTGCCAGGTAGACGGCAGAGACGAAGGCGTCTCGTTCGATACAGCTCGTCGCGCCGGCGGCCGCCTCCGGCAGTGACGCTATCGCGCCATGGTGAAAGCCGCCGTTGGGGTTGAACAGGGCCCCGGAGATAGGTATCTCCAGCCGCGCTTAGTCCTCCGAAATGCTGACGAACCTTACCCGCATGCGACACCAGTAACGGCGAGCCCTCCTCTGCCCGGAGCTTCCGGAGGTATGTGTCTTTACCAAGGGTCACAGCGCTTTCCGAAGGTAGCCTGCCAGAATCTCACGAAGGGCGAGGATAGCACGGTTCGACTCGCATTACCCGCTATTCCGTATGCTACAGTCTGCGCTTGGGGGTTGGGGACCACCGGCGCGAGAGGAGGGGCTCTGGACACTGTCCCCATCACCCGCGAGAGGCAACTGTTCAAACCTGTGCCAATTCCACCTCGGCATATTCTTTGGTCAGCACAGCGCGGAACCTGTAGGCAGTGATTGTAGATATGGAACTACACTGAGGTGACGTTGGTCTCGGAGAGGAGCTTACCAGGCGGAGGGGAGGTCACAGCTGCTTAAGCCTCAAAGCTACCCGCTCGCCGGGTAAACCTAGGCCTCAGCTGTAGTGGATACCTACGAGCGGGTGGGCCCGACCTTCTAGTCGTCGTATTGGTCTAGCTGGCGGTCGCGGTACTGACGCATGGCGCTCTCCATGCGCTCGCCGGTGACGAGG
>JALZFJ010000005.1 GCA_030867425.1 Actinomycetota bacterium
GCGATACGCCTGTTCTTCTCGCGGTTCTTCTGGCGCCAGCGGTCCCGGATCTTCTTCTCGAAATCCACCGATCTCTTTAGTACCTCGCGGTAGTAGGCCTCGGTCCGAGCCTTCTCCTCTTCTGCGCGCCGCTCTGCATCTTCCACGACGTTAGCCAGTGTAGCAACCTCAACCGTGGAGGAACCTAACCAACTCCTCCGCAGTCTCCTCGGGCCTCTCCTCGGCCAGGTAGTGGCCGCAGGGTAGCGCCCTGCCCCGCACGTTGGAGGCATACCTGCGCCAGACCCCCAACACGTCGTAGAGCCTCTCCACGACGCCCTGCTCCCCCCAGAGCGCCAGTAGCGGACACCCGACTTTACGGTCCCGGTCAGCCCCGTCGTGTTCCAAATCTATCGTGGCGGCGGCCCGGTAGTCCTCACAGCTCGAGTGTATGGTCCTCGGGTCGCGGAAGCAGCGCTCGTACTCGGCGTAGGCTTCGGAGGCAAAGGAGTCGAAGCCAGTTCCCCACCCGCCGAGCTTCTTGCGCAGGTAGTAGTCTGGGTCGGCCCCGATGAGGCGCTCCGGCAGGTCGTAGGGTTGGCTGAGGAAGAACCAGTGATAGTAGGCCATCGCGAGCTCCTTGTCCGCGGTCTCGAAGACGTGGCGCGTGGGCACGATGTCCAACACCGCGAGCCTCGTGACGCTTTGTGGGTGATCGAGCGCCATCCGGTGGGCGACACGGCCACCCCGATCGTGCCCGACGACGGCAAAGGAACCAAATCCCAAAGTTCGCATCACCTCCACCTGGTCGGCGGCCATGGCGCGCTTCGAGTAGCCGCCGTGTTCTTCCCCACCCTCGGGCTTGGAGCTGTCGCCGTAGCCCCTGAGGTCGGACGCGACGACCGTGAAAGAAGCGGTGAGACGGGGCATCACTAGGTGCCACATCGCCAGCGTCTGCGGGTAGCCGTGCAACAGTAACACCGGCGGCCCCTCTCCCCCGCGAACGGCGTTGATAGTCGCTCCTCTAGTCTCGATCTGGATGCGCTCGAAGCCCTCGAACACGAAACCCTCCCTCCGCGACGCGCCCCCGACCGGGGGTGCTGAACAAAAGCGCGGTCCGGCCTACTCGCCGGGGTTCGTCGCAGCGCGGCCGGCGGGTTGCTCCGCGGCTATCTCTACGTCCCAGGCTTCCTGCCCGCAGAAGTCCGCTTGGAGGCTGCGCTCGCAATCCTCTCTCCCGACCCTCCGAGCCGGGCAAGACAGCAATGGACACATCTTAGTTACTTCTCCGACCCGCTACAAATAAATATCTGTATGTTTGAACCCGGCGGAACCGCGCATGCAAAGAGGGGAGCTGAGGCCTTAAGGCCCCAGCTCCCCTGGTTCGCCTTCAGCTTCGCGCCGAGTTCAGCTGCTCGAAGCCCCACCGCCAGCGCTCTCCTAGCCGCCGGTGCCCTCCCCTTCGCTGGTCTGGCCCTCGATCTGGATGCGCTTCGGTTCACGTACCGCCGCGGCCCCCTCGATGGTCACCTCCAGGACGCCATCTTGAAAGCGAGCCCGGATCCTGTCCTCCTCCACGCCCTCCGGCAACGTCATGCTCCGCCTGAACGAGCCGTGCCTGCGCTCCCTTACGTAATACCCTCCGCGCTCGGTCTCCTCCTCGAGCTTGCGCTCACCGGAGATGGTCAGGACCCTGTCATGGACCGTGATGTCCACGTCCTCGAGCTTCACGCCAGGAAGCTCGGCCCTTAGCATCAGATCCCCATCCCTCTGTAGCACATCCATCGCCGGCGCCCACTCGGTGACCTGCGCCCTGTGCTGACCCCCCGACCGACGGGTGAGACCGCCGAACATCTCGTCGAATAGGCGGTTCATCTCGCTCTGCACGTCGTAGAACCCCCGGCCCCTGTACGGACTCATCGCCATCTTCCTTGCCTCCTTCTCTCGCCCGTGGTCCTATCCCAAGCGGGGCTTGCCCGCTTTCGCTTCACATTATACCCTCCGACACAGCTTTTGATCAACTTTACTACAGAAATTTTTTGTTTTTATTCATTTCCGGTACAGTTTGTGGTAGATTTGACGGGCAAAGAGCTAGAGAGGATTCTATGAAGAGGGACGAAGCACGGAGTAGGCTGACGGCCATCCGGGAGTATCGGATGTGGACCCAGTGGCGGTTGGCCGATGAGGCGGGGGTGAGTCCCACGACCGTTTCGGGGATAGAGAGCGGCAGGATCTCGCGTCCGCAATTCGGCACCATCAAGAAGCTGGCTCGCGCCTTGGACGTGGACCCGCGGGAGTTGCTCTCCCCACGAGGCTTCGAGGGGAGGGGGATGGCATTCTCGCTTACGTGGGCCATGTCCTCACGGGAGGAGGAGTTCGAGGATGGTCTGGAGGGAGCCGAGATCGGCGACCTGCACGCCCTCTCCCGGGAGCTCGGCGAGGAGCAAGAGCGGCTCCGCAGGCTCTACGGAGAAGCGCGAGGCGCCGAGCATCGACGGCTCATAAAGGGGCGCATCCGCGACGTGGCCGCCCAGCACGGATCCGTTGAGGCCTCCATTGCCCATCACCCGGACGAGGTTCTTCGGGAAGAGCGAAGCCCCGAGGAGTAGGATCGACGCGGCTGGCTCGAGCTATCCCTCGAAGATCAGATTTTCGAGGTTTACATCATCCTCATCGTGTCTCAGTCAACTTCTACCACGGTACCGAGGTGGGTGGGACACAAGGTCGGAATAATGTTCTGGCCGCAGATCTTCTACTCCTCTTCCTTGGAGATGAGCTTCACGAGGGCGTCCACGGCCTTTTCTTCGTCCTCGCCTTCGGCCCGGATGAGGATCCCATCGCCCTTCTTGGCGCCCAGGGTCATGAGCTTCATCGGACTCTTGGCGTTCGCCTCCCGCCCGTCTTTGACGACGGTTATGCTCGAAGAGAATTGCTTGGCCGTCTTGACGAATAAGGAGGCCGGACGGGCGTGGAGGCCCGCCTCGGGCACTACCGTCGCTTCCTTCTCTACCACTTAGCGCCCTTTCTTCTACGAGCTTCCACGAGGCACCGTAGGATCTTGCAGGTACTTCAGGAACCCGGCCCTGTCCGCGCCCTGATAGTCCACAGAGAGTTTACTCGATTTATGATGGCGTCGAAGGATCAACCTCCATCGGCCAAATGCGAGAGCGCGAACGCGCCGCTCGAGAGGTCCTCGCAGCCTGCCCTTCCGGGTCAGACGGACGAGGTCCTTCCCCGCCGGGACGAGCTCCTTGCGCCAAAGCGTCAGCTCCCTTGAGCACAGCCTCACGAGCCCCTCGTCCGTCACCACCGCTATGCCGAGGTCGATTCGGGGGCTCAGCTCCAGATTGTCGTCTGTGTAATGGGCGTTGAGCCGGGGATAATTCCTCAAAATTCGGGCGGCGAGCAGTGCCAAGAGTCCGTGATGAATGGCGCAGGCTCTATCCCCTTACGCAGATGATCCCGCAGCTCGAGGAGACAGCTGATCTCCAAGTCGCGGCGCAGTAGAAATGAGAGAGCTTGGAGAAGCTCTTCGCTGTGTTGCGTGCCTGAGGCGCGAGAGTGGCTCCAGACGAGGAGGCTCGCCCGGGAGACTTTTCGATGCTCACGATCATAAAAACCCTACAGTTCGGAGACGATCTTTTTGGCCCTGGGGATTGAGGGAGCACTCATGCTAAGTTCTGTGACGCCGAGCTCTATAAGCTTCGGGATCAGCTCCGGCTCACCGGCAGCCTCGCCGCACACCCCAACCCAGATGCCCGCATCCTCCGCCGCTTCACATGCATACCTTATGAACTTGAGTACCGCCGGGTGATCGGCGCTTTGCAGGCGTCTCAAGCGCTCGTTACCCCTATCAGCGGCCAATGTGTATTGCACCAAATCGTTCGTGCCGATCGAGAAGAAGGAGACCTCCTTAGCCAGCTCCGCGGCGCATACCGCTGCGGCAGGGGTCTCCACCATCATCCCGACCTCTACCAGTCCTATCTCCACCCCTTCCCTCTCGAGCTCCTTTTGGCACTCCTCGAGAATGTCTTTAGCAGCGCGCAATTCCTCAATATCGGCGATCATAGGGAACATGAGCTTCAGGTTACCTACTGCTGCAGCCCTCAAGATGGCTCGAAGCTGGGGCTTGAAGAGCTCTGGGACGTCCAGGCTCATCCTTATGCCCCGCCAGCCCAAGAACGAGTTCTCCTCCTCGGGTTGATCTATGCCGGGCAGGTCCTTGTCCCCGCCAACGTCCAGTGTACGCACGATAACGGGCATCTCGCCGAAGGCTTCGGCCACTTTCCGGTAGGCCTCGTACTGCTCATCCTCCGAAGGAAGTTCCTCGCGCTCCATAAACAGGAACTCCGTGCGAAAGAGCCCCACCCCCTCCGCCCCCCACGAGAGGGCCTCTTCGACCTCGTCCGGGGAGCCAAGGTTAGCCGAGACCTCGATGCGACGCCCATCTCGGGTCCGGCCCTCGACGTACTTGAACTCTTCAAGAGCAGACCGCTCCTCGGCCACTGCCTCTTGCTTTCGCTCGAACTCGGACACCGTGTTAGGATCGGGGTTGGCGACTGCGTACCCCTCCCCGCCGTCGACGGCCACCGTCTCAGCCCCGAGTGCCCTATCAAGCGTCGCTCCTACGCCCACCACGGCCGGTATCCCCATCGAGCGGGCCATGATCGAGACGTGGGATGTCTTCGAGCCTTCGGCGGTGACGAAACCCAAGGCTATACCCTTTGGTATGCGAGCCGTGTCCGAGGGTGCCAGGCCGCGGGCCAGGATGACCGACGGAACCTCCAGTGCCTCAAGTTCCTCAGCACCGCGGCCCATAAGCTCTGCCGCTATCTGGTGCGTTACGTCCCGGACGTCGTCCGCCCGAGCCGCTAAGTACTCGTCCTCCATTGCAGCGAACATCTGCGCGTACTCCTCGCCGACGGCCAGCACAGCCGCTTCGGAACTCGTCAGGTTCCGGATACGCTCCTCGACTTCCGAAGAGAGCTCGGGGTCTTGGGCCAACTCGACATGGGCGTCGAAGATGGCCGCCTCTTCCTCGTTGCCGGCATCCCGCAGCCTCTCGCCGGTCGCCGAAAGCTTCTCCACTACAGCCTCGATCGCTCCTTCAACACGCCCTAGCTCGGCCCCGACCTCATCCTCGGATATGCTCTCTCGCTCCGGTTTAAGTTCTCTGGCAACGTGCACGAAGACCGGCCCCACCACCGCACCTTCGGAGGCTCCGACGCCAACTAGCTTTACTGGTTTGCGTATTTCTTTCTCGCCCATAGGACACCTCCTCCCGGCTTCTTAACCATATGGGCCACCGTTCTCAAAGCTTCTGCGACGCGTGCCACAGAGCTCCTAAGTCCTGCACATGCTCGGAGCGCCCCTTCTTGTTGCACAGGACGTACTTGCTCGCACTCCAGTCGCTGAGACGCAGTCCGTAGTGGTGCAGCACCTCATTGGTCATGGCGACTCGATGCAAGCGGTCGCGGCGGCGGTAGCGGTGGTACACGTTAGGTCCCCGGAGGCGTGTGCTTTGCCCTCGATGTGCCGGTCCGTCCAGTGGATCCGGGAGTCGAACTCCCCGCAGAGCACGCAAACGTGCTTTAAGGCTTTTCGACGCCTTCGACGGCAGCCTTCTCCCCACGGGGCTAGCGCTTTCTGAAGTCGCCAGCGATCTCCTCGAATGTCAGCCACTCCACGCCAGGGTGGCGGTTGATGTGGTCGATCAGGCGCTCTAGCATGAGGAGGTTCTGCGGCCTGCCCGAGACATCCGGGTGGATAGTGAGATCGTAGACGGCGTAAGCTTCAAGAGCCTGGGCGTCCCGACCTCGCCGGCGAACATACCCCGCGAGATGTCGTCCGGCGAGTCTTCCCCACTATAAGAGCCGAGCCAGCCGGCAACGGCGTCGATCTCAACGCCAAAAGGACAGTTGATTTCTTTCTCCGCCATCTTCTCCCTTTCTTCCCTTTCTCCGATCGTGGGGATCGTACCCCAACCACGGCTTTTCGCTCAAGTGGCCTGTCGAGGCACGTCCTGCGTTGAATGACGTTCCGGACGCCGGTAGCATGAATGTTCGAGGTACTCCGGACGGAGGAGGCAGGATGGCTCTACCCGCAGTAGCAGTGCTCTCGTTGGGCGGTACCATCTCCTCGACGGACTCCTCGGGCGGTCCCGGCGTCACGCCAACGATGACCGGCGAGGCCCTGGTCGAGAACATACCCGAAATCTCAGAGGTCGCCGAGGTCTCTGCTGCGTCCTTCCGCCAAGTGCCCGGCTCGGAGTTGACTCTGGACGACCTGGTCGGGCTCTCCCAGGAGATCAGGGGCCGCATCGACGAGGGAGTCAATGGCGTCGTCGTAACCCAGGGCACCGATTCCATACAGGAGACGTCTTTTGTGCTGGACCTTCTCGTAGACGAGGAAGCGCCGGTTGTCGTGACGGGCGCGATGCGGAACCCAACCCTCCCCGGCGCCGAGGGGCCGGCGAACCTGCTGGCCGCCGTGCGGGTCGCAGCGAGCGAGGTGGTCCGCGGCGTCGGCGCTGTCGTGGTTATGAACGACGAGATCCACTCTGCCCGCTTCGTACGAAAAACCCACACCTCGAACCCCGCGACCTTTCAGTCCCCGCTCGCAGGACCCATAGGCTACCTCTCCGAGGAGAACGTGAGGATCGTCACCCACCCCGTCGGACGCCGTCACGTCGCTCTCCCGGAGAAGACACAAGATCGTCCCGTAGCCCTGTATACCGTCTCTTTGGGGGACGTCGGTCGCCTCCTTTCGACCATCCGCCAGTCGGGGTACGAGGGGCTCGTGGTCGAGGGTTTCGGCGTCGGTCACGTGCCCTCGGACATGGCCGAGCGCTTAGGGGATCTCGCCGGGGTGATGCCGGTCGTTCTCGCCTCGCGCACCGGCGGCGGGGAGGTACACAGGAACACCTACGGCTTCACCGGCTCGGAGTCGGACCTGCTCTCGCGTGGCCTCATCAGCGCGGGTATGCTCGACGGCCCGAAGGCGCGACTTTTGCTCTCTTTGCTGCTCCAGTCGGAGGCATCGAAGGAAGAGATCGCCGGGGAGTTCGAGCGCTGGTTCGGCGGTTGACCCGTTCGTCCTTGTCGCCAGAGTCGGACGCTGCGTAGCCCGCTTTTACCCGCCGAAGAGGGGGTCGAACTCGCTCGGGAACTGGCGGCGGACGTCCTGCATCTCGCCCCCGCTTACGGCCTCTTTGAGAACGTCCACGACGGCACGGGCGTGGGCCTCCCGCTCCGCTCTCCACGCCCTCTTCTTCTCCGACGCGCTGGAGGAAGTCGTTGAGCGAGAAGATAAAGCTGCGGGCCGGCGATTGCCGGTGCAAAAGCTCGGCCAGCCCTTGCGGGAGCCGGGCGGCGAGATCGTGCCCTTCACCCCCGGATAGGTACTCCCCGAGCACGGTGAGCGTCGCCCGGGTCGCCGCCTCCGCCCTCTCGAACGATCCGAGCCCGGCCTGCTGCTGGACCCGCCCGATGAACTCCTGGTATTGCACGTACTTGCCCTCTCTACATCCTCCGGCCCCTATGCGGTCTCCGTGCCCGGCCTAAACCGGCGCAAGAATGGGGGTGACGAGGTGGCGTGCTCTAGGTAGGCAGCGGCTCCCCACCCACCACCCCTATCACCTCGCCGGAGATGTATCCGGCTTCTTGGGAGGCCAGGAACACATACGCGGGCGCCACCTCCACCGGCTGCGCCGGCCGTCCTATGGGCTGGCTCCCTCCGAACATGGATACCCCTTGCTCAGGGGGATAGCTGGCTGGTATCAGCGGCGTCCATACCGGCCCGGGCGCGACGACGTTGACCCTGATCCCCTGTGAGGTGGTCTCCACCGCCAACGCCTTGGAGAATGTCACTATCGCCCCCTTCGTCGCGGCATAGTCCATAAGCGACGGCTTGGGGTGGTAGGCCTCTTTGGAGCAGGTGTTGATGATGCTCGCGCCGGGCTTCATGTGCGGGAGTGCTGCCTTGCACAGGTAGAACATCGCGTAGATGTTCGTCTTGAACGTTCGGTCGAACTGCTCGGAGGAGATCTCCTGTATGCCGTTACACACCATCTGGTAGGCAGCGTTGTTCACCAGGACATCTATCTTGCCAAACTCCTGCATGGCCTGCTCGACCATCTCTTGGCAGTGGCTCTCGTTCCTTATGTCCCCTGGCGCCAGGACCGCCTTCTTGCCAGCTTCTTCCACGACCCGAACCGCCTCCTGGGCATCAGATTCCTCCGCCTCCAGATATGAGATCAAGACGTCGGCGCCCTCCCGCGCGAAAGCCAGAGCCACCGCTCGTCCTATCCCGGAGTCCCCGCCGGTGATTATAGCCGCTTTGCCGGTCAGCCTACCGCTGCCCTGATAGGTCTCTTCTCCGTAGTCGGGCCGCGGATCCATCTCTGATTCCAGGCCAGGCAATCTAGCGCCTGCTCGGGTAGCTCCGGATGCGGGTATCGGTTTACCGGGTTCTGTTGCTCTTTCTGGTCTTCGCTCATCTCGTCTTCCTTCTTCGTACGCCAGAATAACGGATGTTAACGGCTACTCCCTAACTTCTCCACCGGTCCTTTGCCCGTTCGTCGCCCTACTCAAACGAAGAGCGTTGTGCCAACCCTCGCACGTCTGCGGAGTGTTAATGGAACGTCTGTTCACTCAAGAAACGGTCGAGGGTGGCGACGAAGTGGTCGGGGTATTCGACGTGGGTCAGGTGGCCGCAGTCCGGGATAAGGTTGAGGGAACCCTTCTGGAGACAGCGTCCGCCGCTCTCGCGTGGAGGATGGGGACTACCCGGCCTGAGGTGCCCCAGACGACGTGCGTCGTCATCTTCTAATCGGGGAACCGGTTCAGCAGTAATTCGCGCTGTCCTCAAGGTAGATCTGGGCGCGCAATGCGGCCAGTGCTGCCTCCAGGAAGCCCAACAGTTGCACCAGCTCATACTGTTCTTTATCCATTCGGCGGGGACAACTTCGGGACCGTAGTCCCGCTCGGCCCTCCGCAGCAACCAGGCCGTCGAGTCGGACATGGCTACCAGAGCGAGCATCGCCGACCGAAACGTACGGCTGCGAATCATGCGCCCTCCTTGCCCACGTGGGTAAGCCCGGGGGCATCATCCTACCTCCACGTCCATCTGCGGCGATCTTCCTCGGGGCATCGTTCGGTTACAAGAGCGCCGGTTTCTCAGGCGTTCCCCCCATCGAGCAAAAGGAGGTCCCTGCTCCACCCGTGCAGCTTCTCCAGCAACTTCTGGCGGTGTTGCTCTACGCCGTGCCCGTCCTCGGGGTAGAGGACCAGCTCCTTTGGTTCGCTCGCACGAGTGTACAGGTCCTGGGAGAGCCGGTACGGCAACACGCCGTCGGCGATGCCGTGGATGAGCAGCAGGCTCTTCTCGGGAGAAAGCTCCCCGACGGCCGCGGCGCCGCACGTCTGACTCGCGATGGTCGCGACCCCGATTACCCTCTCGTTCGCGGCCCCGCCGCTTATCACCACCGCGCCGCCGAAGGACCAGCCCACGAGCACCACCCGCTCTGCTCCCCGACCTCCCAAGGCATCGACGGCGGCGCGTACGTCGTAGGTGCACTCCTCGAGGTGGTTCGACGCGCGGTACTCCAGGCGCAGGGCCGTCGAACTATCGGCCTGCAGGCGTCCGGACAGTTCTTCGTAGATGCGGGACGGTCCGGTAGTGTCGCCCCCGCCCCGCCGACCATCACTATCGCGCCTCGCGCTCCCTCGACCGAATACAGGATGCCGCGCACCGTTCCGCGTGGCGTCGAGATCTCCATCGCTCCTTGCAGCGCTTCGGGCTCTTCCGGGATCATCATCCTCTCAGGGTCTTCTTTCCCCATCACCTCGCAACCCGCACACCCCAGAGCGGCCCGACAAAATCGCCCCGGCGACCCCTATCCTGCCCGACCTCAGAAACACTCGGCGGCTCACCACCGTTTTGGACGAACGCTCCAGTTCCTTCTTCGCTTCCAACCGTAGTTCCGCTAACTCAAACCTCGACGACGTAGTAGGGTTGCCCGAACCCTCCCTGCTCGAGGACGGGTACGGCCACGTTGAAGACCGGGACGCCGCCCTGGGTCTTCCCCCTAAAGCACCCGCGATGCGCGTGCCCGTGGAAGGCTACCGTGGCACTGCCCTCGTCTAGGGCCCCCGCGAGGCGGCTCGTACCCAGGTAAGGGAATATCTCCGGCGGCTCGCCCTCGACCGTGGCGCGGATGGGCGAATAATGGAGGACGGCAACGCGTCGCTCTGTCTCCAATCCTCGGAGTTCCCTCTTCAGGGCCTCCGCGTCCAGGATGCCCTCGGTCACCCAGGCCTTGAAAAGGTCCTCTCCAAAAGGGTTGGCCACATCCCGGTCAAACCCGCCGCAGAATCCCTTCACGCCCGAGAAACCCACCCCGTTGATGACGACGCTGGAGCGGTCGAGGAGGTGGATGCCGGACCCCGCGAAGAGGCGCGAGAGCTCGTCCACGTTACCACTCTCGTGGTCATGGTTCCCTAAAGTCGCGACGATAGGGATGGGACAAGCGTCGAGGACCTCGAGGAACACTTCCGCTTGCTCGACGCGCCCGAGATCGGTTAGATCCCCTCCGATCACGAGCACGTCCGCGTCCCGCGCGGCCCCTTCGGCGAGGGTACGGAGGCGTCTGGCGTCCCCCACGCGAGCGTGAACGTCGGCGGTGGCTGCGACCCTCAAAACCGTCTTAACCCCGCTCCTCTTCCGGGCACCGCGCCCTCCTGTTAGTGGCGCGCTCGTCGGGCAGGCCCCACGCCTCCACGTCCACCTCGAAGGAGGAATCGTCGAGCATCGTCCCGCGGAAGCGCAAGCTATCTTCGGGGGCAGCCTCGGCCTCTTCCTCGTAGCGCTCGCGAAGGAGCTCGAGGATGCGGCCAGGCAGGTGGTGGACATGGCTCGGGTATACGTAGCGGTAGATGTGGAGGTAGGCGAGCAAAAACTCCCAGTGCTCGCCCATCCCGGCGACGATGCGATCCCAGTCGAGGTCCCCACCCGTGGCGAAGACGAGGTGAAGCACGTCGCTCGCGTCCCAGCGGTCCCTAAAAGCTACGAAGATCTTCGAGAGGATCAGCTCTTCGATAGGAACGACGAGGACCCACCGGCCCAGGACCTCGGCCTCCCTTGCGTTAGCGAACCAGGATTCCTCCACAAAGACGGCAGCGTTGTGGTTGCCGTGTATGATATCCGCGAAGAGGGAACCTTTTCGCGCCTTGGCGAGCCAGCATGGGTCCTCGATCTCCGTCTCGAATCCAGCCGCCTGGAGTGTTTCGAGAACCCGTGCCACGTCCTGCTTGGGGACGAGCACGTCGAGGTCCTTCGTATCGCGCCAGATGCCCGTATAGGCATTCAAGGCGACGGCGCCGCCAAGCATGTAGCGGATGCCCGCACGCTTCATTGCATCGAGGGCTTCGCCGTAGATCTCGTTAGCTTCGGCACCAAAGTCGGGCTCTCGGATCATTACACCAGTTTCATACCCCGTAAACCACAAACGTACCCTCACCCTACCTACTCCGCGTAAGGTCCGTCGGTCGCCCTACTCCCCCGAGGGGAAAGTCTCCGGCGGTTCGCGGTCCTCGCGCGTCCGCGTGCCCAAGGGGTGGAGCGCCTGCGTCTCGTCTATGTACAGGAAGGCGTCGTAACGGCGGGGTAGCACGGTGGGCACGTAGTTGCCGTAACGCTCGTAGACAGGGTCGTAGACCACGCCGATGGCGCGGTGCCCTCGCGGCTCGAGGAGATCTTCTACTTTCTCCGCGTCCGCAAAGATCAGCAGCTTGTCCTCCTCACCCCCGTCGTGAAGTACGTCCTCCCAGCTCCCTTCCTGAGCCGGAGGGACGGTCATGCGCTCCACGGGTGCCCCCCACCCCGCTCCGGCGATGACGCTGCCCCGGTTCGAGCCGAAGCCGACCAGCACCACATCCTCGTCCCCCCGCTCCTCACGCACGAGCTGGCCGACGTTGACCATGCAGTCGCGGGCCATGTCGGTGAAGCGGGCGCCGCCGATATGGGTGTTGTGCTACTCCCGCGGGTCCTCGCCGTACGGCTCAAAGCATTTATAGGCGCGCCACGCGGTCGGGACTGCCTCCGGGTCGACGCGCTCTAAGTATCCAATTACCGCCTCCATCGACTCCCGTAAGGAGTAGACGTCCAACCCGTAGAAGCCCACCCTTTCCTCCTGCGGAAGCCCGTCGTTGTGTTGCCGGAGCCACTCGGCGAGTTCGGCGATCTCCTCGTTAGCCCACATCCAGGTTGGCCACCTCTCAAAGACCCTGAGCACGTCGTGGGCGTTTATCCCCGAATCCCGGTACCCCTTCACGTAACGGTTCACCTCGTAGCAGTCCGGCCAGTCGCCCTCGATCGCGATAAAGGAGAAAACCCTCCTCCTGAATCAGGCGCTCGCTCAAGCGTGCCCGCCACGTATAGTTCTCCGAGGTGCTGTGCGAGGCCTCCCCCAAAAGGACGCACCTGGCCTCCCCGATCCGGTCCGAGAGCGGATCTAGGTCCCCCGTCTCCCGGAGCGGATGCGTCATCTCACGAACCCGCCTGGCAAGCTCCGCGGCACCTTGCGCGTCGTGTCGAAGGAACCGATCCCGTCTCGTCTTCACCGTGGCTGCCTCCTCTGGATCTCGATCTATCGCTTGTTTGCCCGTTAAATCTGCGGCGTCCTGGCTGGCCGGCAGTTACCCCGACCGCCAGGTCTCCTCGAGCACCTCGTCTTTATCCGCGTCGAGCTTGACCCTCACGAGTCTCGCCACGATCCTCGGGAAGTTCCGATCCCCGACGAGCCGCAGGAGTGCCTCGGCTTCGTCTTCGAGCCCAAGCTCCTCCGCCCCTTCGAGCGCCCGTCGGTCTGCGAAAGGGAATAGTTCCTCCCAAACGACCTGCGCCTCCCTGAAGAAGGTATCTGCGCCCACATCGCCTATGCCGTTGAACTCCTTGAGCAGCTTTCGCTCCCGCTCGGGCTTGCGGTCGGCCTCCTCCCTCAATTTGCGTAGATCTCCCCGTAATGGTCGAGCAAAAGTTGGGCCATATCCCCCAGCATCGTCGAGG
This sequence comes from Actinomycetota bacterium, assembly GCA_030867425.1. GTDB lineage: Bacteria > Actinomycetota > Rubrobacteria > Rubrobacterales > Rubrobacteraceae > Rubrobacter_F. The sequence continues at coordinate 13,045 of JALZFJ010000005.1, forward strand.
TGCGTTCGTCGTAGCACGCGTAGCCCGCCTCGTTCAGCGTCTTGGGGCGCTGCTCCCACGTGGATTAGGCCATCTATTCGGGTGTCGTCCAGCCCCTATCGGCGAGCGCTCCAGTGGCTTGGACAGCGATCTTCGCGCTGATTCTGGTGCTGAACAGCAAAGTGGCGTAAAGGAGCATGAAGAGGGGCGAAGGCGTGTTCTTTTCGATCGGGATGCCCAGCTCCCTGGCGAAGGTGCGTCCGTGTCGCTCGAGCAGCGCTACCGCGAATTCCTTCTCGGAAGGTTTCGCCATGCTTCCTTGCCGCCTCCCCCGATCTACTCCGCATCCATAAAGAGGGGAGCTAACTCGCCCGGGAATTGCCGGCGCACCTTCTCCATGTCCCCCTCGCCGATGACCTCCCGCAGAATGCCCATGACGGCGCGGGCGTGTGCCTCTGCCTCTTCGTACTTCACTCCCTCGCTCTCGCCCACACGTTGGAGGAAATCATCATATGAGGAGATAGTGCCGCCCATAGGCGACTGAAAGCGTAGATGCTCAGCAAGTTCATTTGGGAGCTGGGAAGCGACGTCGAGCCGTCCTCCGCCCCCGGTCAGGTACTTCCCGAGCATCGCAACGGTTGCCCGGGTTGCCCTCTCCGCTTCGGCGTGAGAGGCAAGCTCGGCCCGCTGCCGAACCCGCTCTACGAACTCTTCGTACTGCACGCGCTTGTTCCCTCCTTCGTTTTCCCATCCGGCCCGCCCTCGGCAAGCCCCGTGATCTCCCCTTCGCCCTCCATCCGGTAGGGTTCAATCGGTTCACCCTGCATCGGTCATCGGCGCAGAGCCCAAATGGTGCACGAACCATTCGGCGGCGAGCCGAGCGACCTCCTCCAAAGCCCCCGGCTCCTTGAAGAGGTGCGTCGCGCCCGGCACGATCTCAAGCTCCTTCTCGACGTGCATCTGCTCCATCGCCTCCCGGTTCATGCCGATCACGGGGATATCGTTTCCCCCTACGATTAGGAGCGTTGGAGCTTGCACGCGGGAGAGGCTGTCCCCCGCGAGATCAGGGCGTCCGCCGCGTGAGACGACCGCCCCTACTTCCTCCGGGCGTTCCGCCGCCGCGGCCAGCGCCGCCCCCGCTCCGGTGCTGGCGCCAAAGTAGCCCACAGGGAGGTTCCGCGTGTCCGGGCTCTGCGATATCCAGTCGGTCGCGCCTACGAGCCGCTCGGCGAGCAGGCCGATGTCGAACCGGAGTTGGCGCGTTCGCAGGTCCAACTCCTCTTCCTCGCTCGTGAGGAGGTCGACGAGCAAGGTCGCAAGCCCCGCCTCGCGGAGCGTCCCTGCAACGTAGCGGTTCCGGGGGCTGTGCCGGCCACTCCCGCTGCCATGCGCGAACAGCACCACGCCTCGCGCGCCTTCGGGGACGCCTAGATTTCCTTCGAGGACGACCGGCCCGCCCGTAACCTGAACTGCTCCCTCTTCTCCACCAAGTCTCGATTCGCAGTTCATCAGCGCTCCTACTCCGCAGCGGCGCTCCGGGCGTTCTCAAGCAGCTCGATGGCCTCCTCGTCCGACACCTGCTCGAAGTCCCGGTACCAGAGACCTATGGCCACGAGGTCGGAGGGCACTTTGAGGCAGACCAGCTCGTCGACCTCGGAACGTAAAGTCTCCGTCGTCTGCGCCGCGCATACGGGCACGGCGAGGAGGATGCGCTGAGGGGACCGCTGGCGGAGGGCTTCGATCGCCGCCCGCGCAGTTACGCCGGTCGCGAGGCCGTCGTCCACCAGGATCGCGGTCCTCCCTCGGACCCCGGGCTCGGGGCGGTCGCCGCGCAGCAGCTTGAGACGGCGCTCTATCTCCGCCGTCTCCCTCTCTGCGACCCGTTCGATGTAATCGTCGGGTATCCCCAATGTTCGGACGGCGTGCTCATTGAGGACGCGCACCCCACCCTGCGCGACGGCGCCGATGCCGAACTCTGGCTGGCCGGGTGCCCCGAGCTTGCGCGCGAGAAAGACATCGAGCGGCGCGTCTAAAGCGCGGGAGATCTCGTACCCCACCGGCACCCCTCCCCGCGGCAGCGCGAGGACTATGAGGCTCTCGTCCCGGTACGCGGCCAACTGCTCGGCGAGCCTTCGTCCGGCATCTTCCCTGTCCCTAAAGGGTGTTTCTTCGTAGCGCATGTTCATCGCCCTTCGCCCGCGACCCAACAACCAGTTTGTGGCACGGCGCACCGGCCCATCAACCCTTGACCACGATCAGGGGCCTGAGACGCGCCACCTTCTTCCCGATGCCCGCGCCATTCGTTGCGTCGACGACATCGGTCGCGTCCTTGTAGGCCTCGGACATCTCCTCGTCGATCGTAGCCTTGCTCGCGGCCCGGATCAGGATGCCCTTGTCCTCTAATTCCCGCCTCAAGTTTCGGCCTTTGGCAGCCTTCTTCGCCCGGCGGCGACCCATCTTGCGCCCCGCCCCGTGGGCGCTGGAGCCGAAGGTCTCGTTCATGGCACCCTCCGTGCCGGCCAGCACGAAAGAGTAGCGGCCCATGTCTCCCGGCACCAGGACCGGCTGGCCTACCGGGCGGTAGCGCTCCGGCAGCTCCTCGTTCCCGGGGCCGAACGCGCGGGTGGCGCCCTTGCGGTGCACCAGCACCTCGTGGCCGTCGCGCTCCTCGAACTTCGCGTTGTTGTGCGCGAGGTCATAGAGCACCCTCAAAGGATGCTCCTTCGATCTAAACCCCGCCGACGCGAAGGCCTGACGCGTAAAGTGGGTGATGAGCTGGCGGTTCGCGAAGGCGAAGTTTGCAGCGGCGGACATGGCCTTGAGGTAGCCCCCCCCTTCGGGACTCTTTATGGGCGCCGCGGCGAGCTGCCTATCTTCAAGCTCTATGCCGTACTTCTGCGCCGCCTCCATGCAGCGCTCGACGTAGTCCTGGCAGACCTGATGTCCGAGGCCGCGGGAGCCGGAGTGTATCAGTACGGTGACCTGCCCCAGAGAAAGACTATAGGCTCGGGCCGCCTCTTCATCGTAGATCTCGTCGATGTACTGCACCTCAAGGAAGTGGTTGCCCGACCCCAAAGTGCCTAGCTGGGAGACGCCGCGCTCGTACGCCCGGTCGGAGACTTCTTCAGGATCTGCGCCGGGGAGCCGTCCATTAGACTCGATATTCTCAAGATCCTCGGGTTCCCCGTACCCGCGCTCCACCAGCACACCGGCTCCGTCGACCAGAACACCTTCGAGGTCTCTTCTGCCGAACCCGACGTCCTTTCGGCCCTTGCCCACGCCCGACGGGACGCTCTCGTAGAGCGCGTCCGCCAGGCGGTTTTTGCGCGGGTCTTGCACCATGCGGCCCTCGTGGGGGTCCACCTCCTCCCGGCTCAGCTCCGCGACCAGGAGTCGCACCCCACAGTTGATGTCGAAGCCCACCCCGCCGGGGCTTACCACGCCTTCTTCCTCCGGATCGAACGCTGCAACCCCGCCTATGGGGAAGCCGTACCCCCAGTGGATGTCGGGCATAGCCAGGGCCGGCTCGATCACCCCGGGCAGCGTCGCCACGTTGCAGATCTGCTGCAGCGAAGCGTAGTCCTCGGACTTCAGGTCCTCAAGGATGCTCTCGGAGGCGTAGAACGTCGCGTCCACCCGCA
>JALZFJ010000023.1 GCA_030867425.1 Actinomycetota bacterium
GCGGGGCCAAAAGGCAGTTTGGTCGCGTCGCCGTGCACGAACCTGACCTTGTCAGACAGGCCCAACCAATCTGAAATCATCGTGGCGGCCTCGCAAAAGCTTTGAGAGAGGTCTATTCCCGTAACGCCGCAGCCATACGTCTCGGCCAGTGTTCTTGCCGGCCCGCCAAGTCCGCTCCCGATGTCGAGCACATGGCAGCCTTGGGTGAGCTCCATGCGGTCCGCCAGTTCGAGCGTCGCCTGACGACCCCGAATATGGAATTCGTCCACGGCGGCCAGATCCTTGGTCGTAAGCCGCTCAATATCCTTACCGGCAGCAATGAAACTATTCCTGATCCGTGCCGCTAGGTCGCCTGAGCCGCCGTAATGGGTCTCGATTTCAGTGTTCATAAGCGCCTCCCTGCCACCACGAGGTAATCCTAGCATGGACCGTGCAATCGTTTAGTATGGCATTAAGGCCAGCTAGCACGAACAGCAAGAGACGTTCATTAGACTTGCGCGAGTTGCATCGTTTCGAGAGTAGCGGCGCCGCTCGTCGAGGCCGGGTCGGCCCGCACCGCAGCCTCGGAGATCAGGTCATCCGCGAGCATGCGCTTGATCGAGCCGTAGAAGGTGCCAGGATCGAGACGCACTCGACGAGATTTGACCAAAGACAGCATCGTGCGGCAGCAAGCTCAGGTACGACGCCACGAACGCTCATTCGTCGTCACTCACATCGCGCGGACACGGCTTCCATTCACTCATCCCCGTGATCTTACCGCCGCTCCCGCCACAGTTCATAACAGGTATCAGAGCGAGGCGTTTGTCGTAGCGAAAGCGGGAGAACCGCCGTTTCCCGACGAAGGCGGTAGCTATCTGCTAACGGCTGGACGACGGGGGCCGCAAGCGTCTGGTTGAACGCCACCTCAAAGAAGCCGAGCACTTATGCAGCTTTGGCTGCAGCCCGCGGCTCCTTTATCTATACTCTGAATACTTTGATCAATTCTAATCGCTCTTGGTCGGGATCGGCTCGGTCGTTATCAGTGGCCACGAACACCCGGAACCGGAAGAGAGTGTTTGCCGAATAGGAATTTGATGACGGAGGGATTATATAAAGGGGACCTTCTGACGCCGGAGGAGCGTGAGACCTTCGAGCAGGACCTGATCTCCTTCTGCGACCGTGAACTCGACCTCCTCGGAGACATAGGGGGCCTGAACGTCCTCTACGCCGGCGGCGCTTCCCCACTCTGGATCGAGGGCCTTAGCCAGCGTACCGGCAACACTGGCACCCTCACCGCCCTAGACGCCGACACCGAACGCGTCGAAGCAGCTCAGAAGCTCCTCCGGGAGGCCGAGCTCGCTGCCCCGGTCCGGCTCGTCGTTGGGGATGTCTTCCGGTTACCCTTCACGCCGGGTATGTTCGACCTCGCCTACTCGGCAGGGCTCTTCCACGAGCTAGACGTACGTGTGAGAACCGCTGAAGATGCCCTCGCGAGCCTCGTCTCCGTCGTTCGAACCGGTGGGCGGGTCGCGACGAGCGATTTTGTGAGTTCCGTACCGGCGGTCCAGCTCGAAGACGAGAAGCTTCAGCGCGAGCTGGCGTGGGAGATTTCAGGTGCGGAGTACTACGGCATTGGCTCGGCGGATCGCCTGGTCGCACTCCACGAAGCGTTGCTTGCAATGGTGCGATGGCGGATCTTGCCCCCCTATGCTATGCAGCACCTCGACAAGATCGCCTTCGGCGAAGAAGAGTTCGAGGGGCTTGGGGGCCTCACTGCAAAGTCGAGACGGAGGCTGCGAGAGCACCGCGAAGCGCTACTAGAGCGTATCAAGCACGAGGGATATACCCGCCCGGCCACCCTCTACGTCGAAGGGTTTGTGATCGGAGGTTAGCTGGGCCCGGTCTTCCGATCAGAATCGCGCTGGCCGGCACGAGTATTCTTGCAAAATATTCTGCTTGGTTATTGCGGTTGTTGTCTCTACCGGATATGTTCAGTTTAGTAGCTGGTGTTTCGAGGAGAAAACCTTGCGTCGTCTTCGAGCCTTATCCGCTTGGGCGGCTCGGCGGCCGGGGTTCTGATAATCGCGGAGCTCAAGTGTTTAATAGGGGCTTCCAACCGTCCGCCGAAAGCTTCACCAGCGCCTCTGGCTCCACCCAAAACGCGCTGTTCCTACTCAGCGGCGTACTGTTAGCAGGGGGGCTGGTTAGCCTCTACAGCCGGCCAGCCTGGGGGTGCACTGGGCTCGGTGGCTTTCTTGGTCTCCTTCGTCGGCACCATGCTGGTGGCGGGCGCGTAGTGGGACACGACCGTCACCTACCCTGTCCTGGCGCGAGAGGTGCTCAAGTTGGTCGAGGCCGGGCTGCCAGGGTTGGTCATGTTCGGCAGCAATCTGTCGTTCGGCCTGTTCTCCTTGGGCTGGCTCTTGTTG
>JALZFJ010000026.1 GCA_030867425.1 Actinomycetota bacterium
GGCGTTGACCCGGATGCCGCGCGGCCCGTAGTCGACGGCCAGCGCACGGGTGAGTCCTTCGGTGGCTGCCTTGGCCGTCACGTACGGCAGGGCGCCTGGGACTGCGCGGCGTGCCTGGTGTGAGGAGACGTTGACGATTGCCCCCTCTGTACCCGCCGCAAGGAAACGGCGGATCGCGGTCGCGCACCCGACTACAGCAGGGTTGAGGTTCAGCGCGATTAGGTCCAACACCTCACGTGTCGGAGCCGAGTGGATCGAAGCGTCTCGGAACACGGCGGCGTTGTTAACCCAGCCGGCGAGCGTGCCCGCGGTTTGCGCGAGATCGGCAGCCCGCTCCGCCACGACCTCGTCAGCGGCATCGCCGACCACGGCGATCACGCGGGGACCGGCGGGATGGCTGTGCGTCCAAGCTAGCGCGGCTGGGTCGAGCTCGATCGCGACCACGGTGTCTGTGTCTCTAAGGAGTCGCTCGACCAGCGCGCGACCGATACCGCGGCCTCCTCCTGTCACTACGTAGGAACGGCTCATGCTTGCCCTTTCGTCGAGATCGAACCTACAACCTAGCAAACCTCGCCCAACCCGGTGCTAGGCTCGACGTAAGCTTGCTAGCGCAAGGGGCGTAGGAAGGAGCGGATGTCCTCCGCAAGCAGCTCTGGCTCCTCCATCGCGGGGAAGTGTCCTCCCCGCGCCATCCGGGTGAAGCTCCTAAGGTCGGAGTAGGAACGCTCGACCCACTCGCGCGGCATCCCAGAAGGAGGATCGGCGGGGAAGAGTGCCACCGCGGAGGGCACTTCGACGCGCTCGTTTCGGGCAAGGGGTTTGGAGGCGACGCCCCGGGGCACCTCCTCGCGCTCCTCCCAGGCGTAGGGGTTGGACTCGGCGCCTAAAGCCCAGTCGCGGTAGACGCGGAAAGAGGAGCCGATGGTCTCGGTGGCCCAGTAGATCGTCAGGTTGGTCAAGAGCTCGTCCTTGGAGAACCGGCGCTCCACGTCGCCGTCGCAGTCGCTCCAGGCGCGGAACTTCTCGACGATCCAAGCCGCAAGCCCTGCTGGGGAGTCGTTAAGAGCGTAGGATAGAGTAAGCGGCTTGGTCCTCTGGATGTGGGTGTAAGCACCTTCTGCCTCTTGGCCGCGGGGCCGCTCTTGGAGGAATTCCCTCTCCCGCTCTGAGAGCTCCGGGACGCCGGGCCCGACGTAGGGCTCGGCAGGATAGGTAACGTGAATACCGACCACTCTGTCAGGGTAGTGGAGCCCGAGGAGGTTGGCCACGGAGGCCCCGACATTTACGCCGTGGGCCGCGAAGCGGGTATAGCCCAGCTCCTCCATCAACCGTACCCAGAGTCCGGGGATGCGCCGGGAGAAGCCGGGCTCCTTGGAGCGGTTGGAGAATCCGTAGCCGGGTAAGGATGGGACGACCACGTCGAAAGCGTCGGCCGAATCCCCCCCATGGCTTTCGGGGTCGGTCAACTGTGGGATGATCTTCGAGAACTCAAAGAACGTGCTCGGCCAGCCGTGGGTAAGGATCAGCGGCATGGGGCCGTCCCCCTTGCCGCGCTCGTGGATGAAGTGCAGCCCAAAGCCGTCGACCTCGGCGCGGAAGTGGGCGAATCGGTTTAGCCTCTCCTCCTGCTCTCGCCAGTCGAACCTGTCCTCCCAGTACCCGACCAACTCCCGCATGTAGGCGAGGTTCGTCCCATAGTCCCACCCCGCGTCAGCGATCTCGTCTGGCCATCTCGTGCGGGCGAGGCGTTCCCGTAGATCATCGAGGACCTCCTCAGTAACCCGCACCTCAAAAGGCCTAACGTTCATGTTGGAGCAGTATGCCACGTCCGGTGTAAGAGTACCTTACGACCAGGGCAGTTAGTTTATGTAACGTGCTCTAACTCCAGGGACCTTGTAACAAGGTCTGCGGGCGCACCATAGCTGAGCCCCATGCCGCTCTATCCGCCCGCCTGCATACATAGAAGGAGAAGACTACGTCGTGGCAAAGGTCAGGATGGCCGGAACCAACACGGGGCCGTACCCGCGCGTCCCCGAGCCCACGGGGCGGCATACCCATTGGGAACCCATAGTTCTGTTCCGGATGGAGGACGGCAAGATAGCCGAACTGTGGGGCACCTCTGACCGAATGGGCATGCTCACCCAGCTAGGCATACTCCCAGATATAGGGTAGGCACCGCTGCACCTTATTCACCGAACTCCCAGAGAGACTAGCTGAAAAGTAGCAGTAGGGGAAGTTCAACACTACATCCTTAGCTCCCCACAGTGAAAACACGGTTTCTTATTCCTGGTTTTTCTGTTGGTTGGAGTCTCGTCTTGGAGGTCGTCCAGAGTATTCAGACTAGGCTAGCGGGCCATCGGAAAGAAGATGGAACGCGACGTAACTGTCGCGTTTCTCGGCAAAGTAGGCAAGCGAGCCGACTCAGAAGGAGGCCAAGCGCGATGTAGTCGCTGCTTCTAGTTTTGAGGCTCTGGGGATTAATCCCCGGGGCTTCGTCTTGAATACATTCGCAATGGGGGTTACTCGGAACGTGCGCCACGTTGGGCGACCCCGGCCGCGTCTTTTCCCCATCAATGCCCATACAGAAGGTGTACCCCCAAAGGCTCGAGCGTAGAATCCATCGTTGTGGACGGGGCCAAAAGAACGGCTTTTCTGCTCGAAACCTCCCTGCTTTCGGCTGCCGTCTTCCTGGGCACCAACCCCGTAGCTGTCAAGTACGCCATCGAAGGTATACCCCCGCTGCCCTTCGTAGCGTTACGATTCACCCTGGCGGGGCTCTTGGTGCTGGTTTTCCTCCGCCTTTGGGGGCAGGGGGGCGGACTGAGGCGGAAGGACCTTCTCCCCATGGCAGCGCTGGGACTTATCGGCGTGGGTGTAAATAACGTGCTCTTTACCTTCGGCGTGGACCTTACCAGTGCGTCCAACACCGCCCTGATATATGCAACCCCTCCGTTGTGGGGGATGCTTCTAGGTTTCGCTCTTGGGCAGGAGCGCCCAAAGGTGCGAGGAGCTATAGGGGTGGTACTCGCCCTGCTCGGAGTCGGGGTCATCGTGTACGGAGGGCTGGGAGCGAGCCTGGCAGGCGACCTCCTGGTAGCAGGAGCGGCCGTCTGCTGGGGCTCCTACACCGCCTTTTCCACGCTTTTGCTGCGCAGGTACTCGCCGCTAGTGGTAGCTGCTTACACGATGTTCGTCGCGGGCCTGGGCGTGATACCGCTCGCTTCTTTTGACTTCGTGAGAACGGATTGGGGAACTGTGGGCTTGGACGTGTGGGCGGCGCTGGCCTACTCGACGCTCTTCGTGGCCGCCTTCGGGTTCGCTGCTTGGCAGGGGGGCATAAGCCGCATTGGGGCGAACAGGGTACTGGTGTACCAGTATCTCATCGTCCTCACGGGCGTAGCCTCGGGCGTTGTTTTCTTCGGCGAGAACCTAGGAGCGAACAAGCTCTTGGGTGGAGCCATCATCCTTGTGGGCGTGTACTTGGCTCGGCGTCAGTAAGGACGAGAGGTCCTCGCATCCAGAGCTACTCAGTCCTAGGTTCTACCTTCTATTCACTCGCCTTTCTAGAGTACTAACTCTAGGCAGTTCGGTGAATAAGGACTAGTGCAAGGGAGCAGGGGCCGAGGTGCGCTAGCACCGACCTCAAAACCCGCCTTATCCACCAAGCGTTCGGCTCTTGGCTTAAGCATATGGCAAGGCGCGTTCGTCCCAGACTAACAACGTACTACAACTGTACTGCAACCCGGTACTCTAGTACGCTCTCCATAGCTCAAAGAATTGGACTACGAATCAGAATAGAGCAGGTACGACCCCTCGAAGAGGCCGCGAAGGTCCACGAGCAGGCGAGGGCGGGACACACCCGGGGCAAGATCGTGCTGGAGGTCGGCTGAGATGGCAAGCGAGGGAAAGGAGCAGTAATTGGAGAATAGCGAGGTCCTGAGTTGCATAGCGAGCTGGCTGACGAAGAGCATGGGCTCTACTCTGGGCACAGAAGAGTAGGCTGAGCGGGCCCTCTTACGAGTTGTCGTCGGAGCCTTCTTCGGCCCGCTCCGCTTCTCCAGTTCGCTTAGCCCACAACCAGGCCACCGCGACAAAGAGGGCGACGGCGCCCAGCCCTATAAGCCATTCGAAGTCCGCGTACGGCTCGAGATGCTCGCTGGCGGCTTCGTCATCGAAAAACATCTCCACGGCTATATAAACGAGCAGCCCGGCTCCGGCGTAAACAAGTATGGGGAATCGATCCAGCAACGAGGTCAGCAGTGTGCTGCCGTAGACGACGAGGGGTATCGTCGTCGCTATGCCGATGGCCAGCACCATAAAGTCGCCCCCCGAGACGCCGACGAGGGCGACCACATTGTCCAGCGACATGACGGCGTCAGCCACGATTATTATCCTGACCGCCTCCCAGGGGCTCCTTCCGGCCTGCACCTTCTCTTCGCTGGGATCTTCTTGGACAAGTTTCCAGGAGATCCAGAGCAGCAGAAGGCCACCGGCCGCCTCGAGTAACGGGATCGAGAGCAAATACGAGACGATGGCTGCGAAGATGAGCCGAAGCACCACCGCTCCGACGGTCCCCCAAACGATGGCCTTGCGGCGGTTGGGGCCGTGGAGCCTGCGGGCGGCCATGGCGATCACGACGGCGTTGTCCCCAGAAAGGACAACGTTGGTACTCAGCACTCCCAGAAGCTTGGCGAGTAAATCCGCGCTCAGAAATTCCATGTGAAGTGGTCCTACATACCTGCGGATGGCTGAGTCTTAGTGCTCTCCTTCACGACGGTCACTCCCTCCCAGCATGAGCCGCGGAGCGGCGGGCTGCGTGCTCCATCCTGCGGACCTCTTCGTTCTGTGTGGCTTTGCGCAGGTTCTTTGTATTCAAGGCGTTCTTTATTGGTTGTAGCATTGCCTTCTCCCGTTTGAGTAGTAGGAGCTAATACCCGTACCCGGCTTTTCTATACCCGAATATCCTCTGAGTTTTTCAACCTCGAGTTCGTATCCTCAACGAACTACTAGCTGAAATATTCGCGATAGAAAAATACTTGTGGCAGCCACGTAGCTACCTATCCCAGCTGTCTTCCTCACCTTTTTTGTGTGGTGTCTCGGAAAGCGCTCCGTCGAAACAACAGCGAGGTCTCTCACCACGATCGCAGTGCTCATGGACCGGCACGCCCGCCAACTCGGTAATCAGGGCCTCCACTATGCGACATACTTCCGGATGAGAAGATACTACTGCAGTCAGAGGGCTGCTGTAGTCGCGGATAATGACGGAGCCATCGCGCTCATCTAGTTCCGCGAACCGCCCAGCTCATTGACATCAACGGCCGCCTCTAACCGCGCGTGTACTCTATCCGCCGGCACGGTCTGCTCTCCCGCAATGCGACGCCCCACACTCCTAAGCAGCGCTTCCGATTCTTCAGGTCCTATCTGCCCGGCCAGAACGTCCAGGAGCTGGCCGAGCACCGGTTCGTAGGCTTTCGGGAACAGATCTTCGGCTTCCGGTGTCAGCTCGTATATGTAGGCGGGCTTGCGGCCGCACTACAGCGAGGCACCGAACCTCTCTGTCGCACGAGCCCGTCGCGCTCGAGCATAGCGAGGTGCGCGCGGACCCCGTTGTCGGTGAGGTTAACCGCTTAGGCGAGCTCCTTTACCGTGTACGCAGCGCTACGCAGCAGTGTGACATTTTGCCCACGCGTGCTGTCAAAGAACTTCTGATCCCAGTACGCAGTCAATGCTCCTCTTTTCTCTGCTGGTTGTTCTTACTGCGGTAGCTGCTGGAGTTTTTACCAAAAAATCAATTAAATACTTGATTTATTTTCCATACTAGGCTATTCTGAGCTCGTCAAAGACCAGAGTCCACCGTTAGCGGCTGTGGATTGGAGTTGAAAGGAGCTGAAAGCTATGGCTGAGTTCGAGGTAGTGGCCAGAGCAGACGATCTGAAAGAAGGTGACATGCGGGCGTTCGACGTGAGAGGCACCAAGATCGCCGTCGCCAACATCGCTGGCACGTTTTACGCCTTCGGCGACACGTGCACGCACAGGGAGTGTTCGCTGGCCGAGGGGGGCTTAGAAGAGACCACCGTAACCTGCCCCTGCCACGGCTCTGAGTTCGACGTAGTCAGCGGACAGGTGCTCCGGGGACCCGCTCGAGTGCCGGTCGGCAGCTTCGAGGTCCGGGCAGAGGGGGGCAACCTAGAGGTCAAGGATTGATGCCCGAAACGTTCGTGGTCGTCGGCGCCAGCTTGGCGGGGGGAGGGGCGGCAGTCACTCTCCGCCAGGAGGGCTTCGACGGGAGGGTGATCCTGATCGGGGCGGAGGCGCAGCCACCGTACGAGCGGCCGCCATTGTCCAAGGAATACCTTCGTGACGAGTCCTCGTTTGAACAGGCGTTGGTCCAACCGCCCGAGTTCTACAGCGAGAACGAGATCGAGACCCGGTTCGGGGTTCGGGCCAAGCGAGTAGGCGTCGCTGAGAAGGTGGTCGAGATGGACGGTGGGGAGCGTGTGTCCTACGACAAGCTCCTCGTCGCTACGGGGGGGCGGAACCGGCGTCTGCCCATCCCGGGTCTGGATCTGGAGGGCGTCTATGACCTGCGCACTGTGGCCGACTGCGAGCGCATCCGCGCGGAGATTGCCCCGGGGCGGAAGGCAGTGATGGTGGGGATGGGCTTCATCGGCTCGGAGGTGGCGGCGTCACTCAGGCAGTCGGGCGTGGACGTAGTCGTCGTGGATCGCAACAAGGTGCCTTTACGTCGGGTCCTAGGTGAGGAGGTCGGCCGGGTGATGGAAGGAGTCCACCGCGACCACGGGGCGTCTATGATCTTCGAGGACACGGTGGCCGCGTTTGAGGGCGATGATCGTGTGGAGCAGGTCACGACTCAGCGCGGTCGCCGCATCGAGTGCGACTTTGCCGTGGTCGGCTTCGGCATAGAGCCGGTCACGGAGCTCCTAACCGGCACCGGCGTGGAGATCGACAACGGCATTGTGGTCGATGAGTTTTGCCGGACGGGCGTGGAGGGGATCTACGCGGCGGGTGACGTGGCCAACCATTACCACCCGGTGTTCGAGCGGAGGATCCGTGTGGAGCACTGGCAAAACGCGCTGGAGCAGGGCCCGGCCGCGGCCAGGAGCATGTTGGGCCAGGCAGAGCCCTATGAGGAGGTCCCTTGGTTCTGGTCCGATCAGTACGACTTCAACCTTCAGTACGCCGGGTTCCATACGGAGTGGGACGAGCTAGTCGTGCGGGGCAACACGGAGGAGCGAAACTTCATTGCATTCTATCGAAAGGATGGGCGGGTACTGGCGGCCGTGGCGGTCAACCGGGGAAGGGACCTGCGTCGCTCGATGCGGCTGATCAAAGCCCAACGCTCGGTCGACGCGGCCAAGCTGCGGGACCCCGATATCGACCTGCGTGCGCTCTTGAGCGCGACGTAGAGGGCCATTCGAGAGGAAGGAGGTTAACCGAGAGGTGTAGAGGCCTAACGTACACAATGGGCTGCAAGTGAAACCTTTTGTTCCTGCACGCCCAACTTTCTGTGCTCCTCAAGAATCTCCTTCAGAAAGAGTCTTACGTCAGAACGATATAGGGAGATTGGACCCGCGCCGCCCCGGAGCTTTACTCCCACCGGTGGAGCTGAGACAGGGCGTTCATAGCTACCGCCCTGGTCCACATTGCCGCCAGAAGATCTACGGCTACTTCGTCTCGGTCGGTTCGCAACTACAAAACCGAAGGGAGCTTTGCTTCCGAGCCCTGTCGACCGAAGGCGAAGCCCGAGTGCTCTTCTATCGTGAGGGGTTCGGCTGTGGTGGGTCAGATCGGAATCGACAGTTTTTGACAGTTACTCAGGTGAACAACTACGAACATCTGAAATGAAGAATTGGCTTACATAAGCGGATTCTGAACGACTAGAGACAGCTGTAACCATACTTATTCTGACTATCAGAAGGTCGCAGGTTCGAGTCCTGCCGAGCGCGCCTTTAAAAATCCTGCAAATGTGGGGTTTCTCTCGAAGATGCGAGTGATGATGACATCGAAGGTCTGGGTGTTGCCGTGTGGATCATCTGTGCACGGTTACTAACCTTTTCCTATCTGCCAAACTAGCTAGGGAACGTCCCGCTGGTGACGTTGACGAACGTACCGGTGATGGCACCGGCCTTCTCGGAGGCCAGGAACGCGGCCGTGCCCGCAACTTGGGCTAGCTGGGGTGAGCGGCGCGTCATACGTATCTGGTCCAGGTTCTCGATCAGACCTTGAAAGGCTGCCTCATCTTGGAACTTGCTGTCGACCGCGGCGAGCTTCTCCCGCGAAAACGTCTCGGGAAGCCCAGCCGTCCAGATGCCCACTACGCGCACGCCCTGTGGCCCGATCTCGGCGGCCAGATTGCGGATGAAGGTGTCGGTCGCCGCGTCGGCGGGACCGGTGCTGCCCATCATGAGGCTTCCGTTAGCGGATCCGCTGTCCAGCGCGAGGATGACGCCGGATCCCTGTTCGATCATGCGCCGCGCGGCCGCCCGCGCCGTGATGAAGTTGCTGCGGAGGCCGTTAACCACGGCACGCAAGAGATCGTCTGTCGTCATGTCGATTAGCGGTATCCCCTGCACGTCTCCGCGTGTGATGAGATTGAAGGATACGTCGATGCTGCCCGCCTGTGAAACCATGGCCTGGGCGTGCTCGTCTACGTCCTGCTCGTCGAGGGCGTCGAGCACGGCCACCTCGGCGGCACCGCCCTCGGCTTCGATGTCGTTGGCGACCGCCTCCAGCGGCTCGCGGGCGCGCCCAACGAGGAAGACGCGCGCGCCCTCACGGGAGAACTCCCTGGCGACCGCGCCGCCAATGGACCCTCCCCCGCCGTAGATGACGGCGTTTTTGTTCTCTAGCAACATACTCTGTCCTTCCTGTTGGGTGTCTCTGGTGAGTGGTAGACGGCTTATTCGCTCACCGCACACGATCAACACAGCGCACTGGCTACCGGGACGACCGGCTACAAAATAGAACGAATAGAGCTGCTCACCCTCGAGGCTGTGGGAACTGTCTTCCTTTCCGGGAAGGCCGAGTCGGGCTCGGTACCATACCCAAACAACGGCTTCAGGTCACGTTTATGACTATCATCAGGCCTCTGCCACCTCCTTGTTCGGTGTTGTCGGTGGTGTGGTGAGGAATGAGACCGGCCAGGACGAACCAGACGTACAGCATCGCCGTCGATCGCGTTGACCTCTATTCCACCAACCTCAATTAAGCCACCCAACCAGCCAACCTCCTTGGCATTGCTACATCGGGCCGCCAAGCTCGATCAGAATTCTTAGTGCTGATGATCGTGCTGCTCGTGGCTGGCGTGTACTTCATGCCCGCTGCCATGGTGACCATGGTACTGGTGGACCACCGCGTGCCCGCGGCCCCGGGCTATGAGGTAGCGGTTCACCGGAAAGGCCGCTACGAAAGCGACTGCCAGGGCGAGGGCGAGACTTCCCCAGAAGAGCAGGCTCGTCATGCCCGCCTCCATAGCCCCCGGGATAACGAGCATTATCAGGTTGTCCACGATCTCCATGACGGTGATCGACAGTGTATCCGCGGCGAACGCCAACGGCAGCACTGTACCGAGCGCCAGGCCCGACCTGAGCAATGGCACCATAGTCAAGGAGTAGCCGAAGAAGAACGCCAACACCACCGCGAGCGCGATGGTGCCAACGTTGCCCCACCCGAGCGCCGTCCCAATCACCATCCCCAGCACCTCGCCGATAGCGCAGCCTGTAAGACAGTGTCCCGTAGCGCTGAACGCTAGCCTGTTTAAAGAAGTCTTATCCTTCATTGCTCCTCCGTACTCCCCGTCAAGCAGTAACGGTGTAGCCAGCCTCCTCGATGGCGCCCCTGAGCTCATCGGTGGTCACCCTGCCGTCGTCGTAGCGTACCTCGACTGTACCCTCCTCAAAGTCAGCGTTCGAGTGTTCCACCCCCGAGATCCCGCTTACTCTCAACATCAGGATCATATTACCATACCCGGGTAGGGTATACCAAATGTAAACAACTCGATATCTCGGATGTTCTTTGTAAAGGGGGCTAAGGCGATCTTACCAGTGACGGTTTTGACAGAGATTTAACAGTTACCCAGGCGAACAACTGTGAACAGCCGGAATGAGAAAATGGCATAGATAAGCGGTTTTTGAACAACCACAGACAGCTGTAAACATATTTATTCTGACTATCAGAAGGTCGCAGGTTCGAGTCCTGCTGAGCGCGCTATCTCTTTTCTTCCATTTGCAGGGAAAACCCAGACCCGCCCTTTCTCTTCGCCGGCGTCCTGCCTGCTCCGTACCACAACGAAGCTCAGGAGGACTTTGAGAACATCCGATCGAGGCGGCCCATAGGCGCACGCTGCATGTGGGGGAGTGGCGTCAACCTACATTTTCCTAGAATTTACAAAGAAATGATAGTGGACTAGCAAACTCGCACTAGGAGGTGAGAGGATGATGCCTTAGTCGATCTCGAACCACACGCACGCGCACCCGTTACGCTCTATCCCCCAGCGATCCGAGATACTCTCCACGATGGGCAGGCCCCACCCACCAATCATGTCGGTTCTCGGCCTCGGCTCGGAGGGCTTCTTGAAGCCAGGGCCAGGGTCGCATACCCTCCCGCGCACCGACCCGCCGGAGATCACCACCGTCAGTAAAATGTGTTCATCGGGTGAGAGCCCGGCATGACGAACACTGTTGGTCACCAGCTCGCTCACGATCAGCCGGACGTCCTCGAGCTTCTCAGGTGGCAATCTACCCTCGAGCCGGTTCAGGGAGTGGCGTGCCGCCAAGGCGGCTTCGGCATTAGAGGTAAGTCTCAGATCGATCTGAGTCACCGAAAGTCGCGCTGGGTCAGATAGAGTCACTACTTACCCTCGGTATTACGCCTTTACTTTCACCAAAAAGTATTGTTACCAAAGTGAACGCCGATTGAAACTTCTTGAGTGAGCGTACTGCAATTTCTACCTTCGATGGAGTTGTCGCGCTGTATTTCTGTACTTCAATAATCGTGCTCTTAGCCTCAACCTTCGCCTATGCAGAGGATCGCAATAGGACGCAAGGGTTATGGCTTGCTTGAGTAGCCCGCATCGCTTTGTCGGCGACTTGAAGATCACGAACCGGTCCAGGCAGGGTGAGCGACCGAGGAGCGGGTCCTGAAGGATAGGGCCAAGATGGCCATATGTCCCTTCGAGAACGTAGGATTGTGCGACCCTTATGTTGCCAAAGGCGATAGCGTACAGTTAGACTGATAGCGAGCATTGCTAACTATTCGAACATTGTTTACTGCAGAGGTAGGGATGCCTGAACGATCCAGGCGGGGAAGCTGGAAATTTGCAAGTCGCACCCTCAGCGCCTTTCCACTTCGCTGGGCTGGCTCTTAATGAGTATGCGCCCACAAGGTTTGGGAACCGGCAGCGAGGAGAATGAGCGAAGGGTTCACGAGAGTGAGGAGCGTTACCGAAGCTTCATCGAACAGAGCACCGAAGGTATCTGGCGCTTTGAGCTTGAGGAGCCGGTTCCCACTGATCTTGCACTCGACGAGCAGATAGAGCGCTTCTACTGCCACTGCTACCTCGCCGAGTGCAACGATGTCATGGCCCGGATATACGGATATGCGCGGGCGGAAGAGATAGTTGGTGCCCGACTAAAAGATCTCCTGTCCTCCTCTATCCCGGAGAACGTTCAGTACCTGAAAGACTTTGTCTGCTCGGGCTACCAGCTTACTGACGCCGAATCCCAAGAGGTCGACCGCTACGGTCGTACCAAGTACTTCTTGAACGACCTCACCGGTATTGTCGAAAAGGGGTATTTGTTGCGGGTCTGGGGGACCCAGCGTGACATAACCGAGCGAAAGCGGCATGAGGAGGACCGTGCCCGCTTAGCAGCCATCGTGGAGTCCTCAGAGGACGCCATAATCGCAAAAACGCTGGAGGGTGTCATCACCGACTGGAATCGGGGCGCACAAAAGATCTACGGCTACTCCGCAGAAGAGGTACTCGGCAAGCCCATAAACATCCTGGTCCCCCCCGACCGCCAGAATGAGATACCAATGATACTTGAGAGGCTCAGGCGCGGCGAGGCCATTGACCACTACGAAACGGTACGAGTGGCAAAGGATGGTAGGCGACTGGACATCTCGCTAGCCATATCCCCTATAAGAGATTCAGCCGGAAACATCAGGGGAGCCTCTACGATCGCCCGCAACATTACGGAGCGCAAGCGGGACGAGAAGGCGCTCAAGGAAAGCGAGTGGCTCTACCGTACCGTGATCGAGCAAGCTACGGAGAACATCTTCCTCGTGGATGCTGAAACCCGACGCGTCGTAGAGTCAAATCGCGCGTTTCAACAGACGCTCGGTTACACAGAGGAAGAGCTCAGAAGCATGACGCTATACGATATTGTCGCTGCCGACCGGAAGAGCATTAATAGCAACATCCAACGCATCCTGGAACAAAGGCACCGTTCCGTGGGCGAGAGAAAATTCCGCCGCAAAGACGGCTCGCTGGTAGACGTCGAGGTCAGCGTGAGTGCCATCGTCCGCAACGGTAGGGAAACTCTGTGTAATGTCGCTCACGACATCACCGAACGTAAACGAAGGGAGGAGGCGCAACGCTTCCTGGCACAGGTCGGAGCAACACTCTCCACTTCGCTCGATTACCGGGCTACGCTGGCCAGCGTTGCACGTCTTGCGGTGCCTCGCCTCGCCGACTGGTGCGCGATAGACATCGTTGAGGAAGACGGCTCGCTCGAGCGGTTGGCGGTTGAGCACGAAGACCCGCAGAAGGTGCAGTTAGCCCACGAGCTGCAGGAGCGCTACCCACCTGACCCTGAGGCCCAACAAGGGGTGTTACGGGTGGTGCGTAGCGGGCAATCGGAGTTCTACCCTGACATCACCGATGAGATGATTGTGACCGCTGCCCGCGACGCCGAACATTTGCGGCTCATGCGGGAGATTGGGTTTGTATCCTTGATCTTCGTGCCACTGGTGGCGCGGGGGCGAACGCTGGGAGTGATAACGTTAGTATCGGCGGAGTCGGGGCGACGCTACAGGGAAGCCGATGTGGAGCTAGCCGAAGAACTCGCCCGCCACGCAGCACTAGCCGTGGACAACGCACGTCTGTATAGGGGCCGCGTTCAGGTCGCCCGTACCCTTCAGGAAGGTCTCCTACCCTCGCGACTGCCCGAGGTGCCAGGAGTGGAGGTGGGCTTATGCTATGTGTCCGCTGGGGAGGTAGATGTCGGCGGTGACTTCTACGACCTCTTCGACACAAGGAGGGCAACCCAGAATGGTTCCTCCGAGCCCTCCTCCTCGTGGGGCATGGTGATCGGGGACGTATCGGGCAAAGGTGCCGAGGCTGCGGCTATGCTCGCCTTCGCCCGCTACACCATCCGTGCGCTGGCCAAGTGCGAGTCGTGTCCCTCGACCGTACTCAGCAGCCTAAACGAGGCTATGCTGCACCAGAGACGCGAGCGCGGTGATTACAAATTCTGCACTGCTACATATGTAAGGCTGGAGGCGGAAGGAAATGCGGCCCATGGCGCCAGAATTACTGTTTCCCGTGGCGGCCATCCACCGCCGTTTCTGCTTAGAACCGACGGAAGTATCTACAAGGTAGGGGAGCCAGGACGCGTCATAGGCGTGTTCAACGATGTAAAAGTTACTGAACAGGAGGCCAGTCTTGCGCCCGGCGACGCTCTAATCCTCTACACCGATGGCGTAGTCGAAGCTCGCTCCCCAGATGGTCTCTTCTTCGGTGAGGAGCGGCTCATGGCTCTCTTGCGCTCCTCAGTTACTCTCGACGCTTCGATCATCGCCGGCCGTATAGAGGACGCCGTGCTGAACTTCCAAGAGCAGACCCTCCGTGATGACGTCGCCGTCATGGTGTTGCGGATCTCCGACTAAGGCCCACCTAGCACACTTACTAAAGTAAGTGGAAGAATCTCGCTACAATCCGTCTCCAATTAGACTGCGGAGCTAGTTCGTTTCGACCCCACGTGAGATAGAAAGGAGTTGTTTTACATGTCGAGTACCGATACTGCCTCATCTGGTCACCCAATTCGCCGTTTATACGAGCAAATTCTCATCGCCTGGAACCAGCAAGACGCTCCTGCAATGGCGGTCCATTTCGAAGAGGACGGCAACCTTGTCGGATACGATGGCAGCCAACCTGATTCGCGTGCAGCGATCGAGGACCATTTGCGGCCCATCTTTGCCGTTCACCCCACCGCGGACTACGTGGCGAAGGTGCGCGAGATTCGGATTCTCGGTCGCGATGTAGGGCTCCTTCGCGCGGTTGCCGGGATGATCTCTCCTGGCGCCGACGACATAAACCCAGCAGTCAACACCATCCAGACGTCGGTGGCAGTAGAGGATGCGGATGGGTGGCGGGCCGCTCTGTTTCAGAGCACGCCTGCTGTCTGGCACGACCGCCCGCAAGACAGTGCGGCTTTGACCGAAGAACTTCGCGACGTAATGCGCCGTGGTCTGATATGCCTATGAAGGGGACGTGCTTCGCCCGCCATCTCTTTACCCGCAATCCCTGCGTTCTTATCCAGTCGATGCACATGCTCTGCGTCGAACCGAATTTTGGTGCAGAATCCCGAGCTGCACTCAATTCGCCACTTAGAGGCCAGTACAGTCGCTTAGTCCTGCAGGCCGGGGCATGCGAGCTTCGGTTCGGCCTCTTATGTCCTTGAGACTCAATTTCGAGAGTCTCAAATTAGTGGCAGCAGTAGAGATAGAACAGAACCGAACACAACAGGAAATGCAATCAAAGCAAAACTGTATTTTTGGCTTGGATAAGGGGAGATTCCTAGCAGGCTAGAACCAGTCAGAACTTACTGATTAAGACTATGAATCAGAAGGTCGCAGGCTCGAGTCCTGCCGAGCGGGCCTCTAAAAGTCCTGCAAATCGCGAGAGAAACGGAAGAGTTCCGGTCAAGTAAAGGAGACCCTTTGGCAGCAGTAGGCTGCTAAAGAAAACGCTCGCGCCCGGAGCCGGTATGCGGGCTGCCCCGTTGCCTCTATTCACCGAGTTGACGACGATGTTTTCTCGGAGCCTCAGGACCTGAGGCTCCGGCTGCCATCCACAACAACTGAACTAGAAGTAGAACGCCAGCCACTAACAGGCTAATAATAGCTGCCCCCGCCAGCCACATGACTGCCCTGCACCATCGGCTCCGGCAGCTCTAGAAGCCACTCATATGCTCGTCCGATCCGACCTTTGGACCTCTTGTAATGCGAAGCCCTCACTCGGAGAAGGACCCCAAGGTGCCCCACTTTATCAAGAGCCAATTCATACCATGCGCTACTCCTTTCATAGGTCTTCGCCTCTACCTACATCACCTATTGCAAGAATGATTGCAAACAACACTTGTGTCAAGGGTTGCCTCTTTAGGTAGCCTCCCTGTAGAGGGAGATGGCTCTGTTCAGTGAATCTCCGACAAAGTGTGTTAGCGGAAACTCGGTTACTGCCGAGAATAGCTGGGCACACTTGTAGCCCCTCTCTTTGACAGGTGAGAGGGATAGTGGCATGCTGCTTGCCTTGCGGTCCGTGTCCTCTCTCATGCTTGTAACGACCCGGACCGCCTTTGCTTGTAGTAAGGAGAAGGAGGTTTTAACATGACCGATCTCTCTCTATTCTCACGTGCTGCCCGATATGGGCGACGCCGTGGACAACGCGCTAGAGTTTATCTGATAAATAGGAGGCTTGGCCATGAAGACGCCGCGTGAAGTCGTCCAGGATTGGGTAGCGGCATACAACCAGCGTGATGCCTACGCAGCGGCAGAGTTGTACCACGAAGACGCCACCAACCTCCAGGTGGCCCTGGGCGGCTCGACCGTCGGCAGGCAGGCGATGCTGGAGGAGTTGCTCTCCTTTTTCCATGCGTTCCCCGACAACTTCACCCAAATCGAAAACCTGTTCGAGGATGGGCAGTGGGCGATGTTAGAGTGGTTTGGAGGTGGCACCTGGCGAGGTGAGTTCGGCGGGATGACCCCGAACGGAAGATCTTTCACGTTGCGTGGGTGCGGCTTCTTCCACGTTCCCGACGGCAAGATCCTGTACCAGCGTGGATATTTCGATAAGGCCAGCTGGTTTGGCCAATTGGGTATCCCACTCGCCTGAGGACGGTCTGCCCGAATCATCACCCCGCGCAAGGCACGCTACTGGCAGGCGCTCCAGCAAGTGTTGTTCTCGTGGACAGAGGCTGTCTAGATGATGGGCGCTTCGGGACTCTCCCTAAGCACGCGTATGGCACACTTAAGAGTTGAAAGGAGCATTGCATTGAGCACTTGGACATCACAATACACGACCGGTTCAGTCACGTCGGCGGACGGCACGACGATCGGGTATCGGCAAAACGGCAGCGGTCCCGGCGCGATCCTCCTGGGGGCGGCTATCTGGCCGCGCAGCACTACATGCAGCTGGCGGGGGCACTTTCGGGCGCGTTTACCGTCTACGTGCCCAACCGGCGAGGGCGTGGCCTCAGCGGACCACACGGCGACCGTTACTGCATGGCTAGAGAATGCGAGGACGTCGATACCCTCCTCACCAAAACGGGCGCGCACTTCGTGTGGGGGCACAGCTCTGGTGGGCCCATTGCCCTGCCGGCGGCCCTGATGCTTCCTTCTGTCCGCAAAGTTGCCGTGTACGAGCCACCGCTCTCCCAGCTCGGCAGCCCGATTTCCGAGAAACCTAGCCTTGTCGGCAATCTGGTGAATATGGGCGGCGACCTTCGTTAGCTGTCATCATCCCCCCTGTGAGCTCCGCAATAGCAGGTCTTAAAGGCGCGGCCTCTGGCGCCCTAGCTGGTGTTGCTGGAGCATCCTTAGTCAATATATGAAGGCTACGACGAGCCAAAGGTGGGGGCTACAATGCAAATAAGAGGTAGACCGAGCCGGGGTGTAGTAGTAGCTCCGGCCCTTTTCTATGTTCTTATGCCCTCTGAGTTTCCGAGAAAGGAGGCACGCAAATGGCACGGCGAGACGTAACGAAGCAACCGCCCATCGGTTATTGGCTCAAGCACGCCGACGAGGCCATTACCGAACACGTCGATCGGGTACTCAGCAACAACGGCTTCACACGCTTGCGTTGGCAGGTGCTCAACAGCGTCTACGAAGCAGGCACCATCACAAGGAGCCGCGTGTTGGACACTATGCAGACCTTCATTGACGCGCGTCAGTTGGAAGAGCTCGTCGAGGGGTTTGTGCAGGAAGGGTGGCTGGTTAAGCGCGGTGAGGGCGACGCAGCGGAACTCGCGCTTACCGACGCTGGCAAAGCGCAACGCGACTCCGTCTTCAAGCTGCAGATTGAGGTGAGAAGGCGGGCCATGCAAGGCATTAGCGAACAAGAGTACGCGACGGTCATCAACGTGCTTCAGCGCATAGTCAAGAACTTGGAATAAGCCACCGAAACTCATGCCCCTAAAGCCTTCTGAGTTTTCGAGAAGCTACCTACCAAGCGACCTATCTACTCTCCCTAAGTCCCCTTAGCCCGCCGGGCAAAGCTATACAGTATAGAGGCATCAGGCCCGCCCTCTTCGCGGCCTTCACCAGTGATCTCCCGCAGAACCGTTACCACGAACTGCAGCGCGAACCCAGCCAGGACCGCGGCCACGATCGCCTCAAATATCACGATCGCCGCGAGCGCGTAGACAAGTCTGATTCGTAGTCTTAATCAGTACGTTCTAACTGGTCCTAGCCTGCTAGGAAACTCCGCTTGTTCAAGCAAAAAACACAGCTTTGCTTCGACTGCATTTCCTATTGTGTCCGGTTCTGTTCTATCCCTACTGCTGCCACACTCCTGCCATGTCCCCGAGCGACCGAACGATAGGACCTGTTACCAGCGCAAAAGTATCTGCCTCGCCAGCGTCGCCCGTTGAGCTCGCGCAGACAGAGGACATCTGTCGTCATCGGAACCGCCGGAAGAACTTCCGCACATCGTCTACGAGCAGGTCGGGTGCTGTATGGGGAGCGTGGTGGTCGCCACGGTCGAACTCCGACCAGTGCACAATGTTCTTGTGGTCGCGTTCGGCGAAGGGGCGGATGGACTGGAAGTCGTTGGCGAAGTTGGCCAGGCCCAGCGGAACGGTAGTGGGTTCGGTCGGCACGTCTTGGGCGTGGGCGTCCTCGTAGTAGAAGCGTGCCGCTGATGCGGCCGTGTTCGTCAGCCAGTAGGTCATCACGTTGGTGAGGACGTAGTCGGTGCTGACGGCGTCCCCGAACAGCTGACCGCTCCAGGCCAGCTGTCCCACCGGCGAGTCGGCCAGCGCGTGGGCCAGCGTCTGCGGTGCGCTTGACTGCAGCTTTGCGTAAGCCCCCATGTTCTCGTTGAACCACTGGAGGAACCGCACCTTGCCCATGTCCTCCTCGCTCAGGTTTTCAAGCTCGGCCGGGTCGCCGGAGGGAAAGGAGAAGATCTGGGTGACATGCACGCCAACGACGTGCTCGGGGTCAATGCGGCCCAGCTCGGGGGAGACAAAAGCCCCTACGTCGTTACCGTGGGCACCGTAGCGGCTATAGCCGAGCCGACGCATCAGTTCCGCCCACGCTCTAGCAGTCCGGTACCGGTTCCAACCTTGCTCGGTGGTGGGCCCGGAGAAACCGAAGCCGGGAAGGGAGGGTATGACCAAGTGGAAGGCGTCGGCCGGGTCGCCGCTGTGAGAGCGGGGGTCGGTAAGAGGGTCGATGACGTCCATGTACTCCACCACCGACATCGGCCAACCGTGGGTGAGGATCAGTGGCGTGGCCTCGGGCTCGGCGGATTGCACGTGCAAGAAGTAGACGTTCTGCCCGTCGATAGAGGTGGTGAACTGCGGATACTCGTTCAGCTTCGCTTCCCAGGCCCGCCAGTCATAGCCGTTGCGCCAGTACTCCACAAGGCCCTTGACGTAGTCCAGCGACACGCCGTAATCCCAGCCCACACCGGGCAGCTCATTGGTCCAGCGAGTGTGGGCCAGACGCTTTTG
>JALZFJ010000029.1 GCA_030867425.1 Actinomycetota bacterium
CGGGCGCCGCGGTTTCGTTCAGCCGTAGATGTTTACGAAGCTTGTAGGGTCGCGCGGTTTGCGGCCCTCTCTCCTGAGGATGTCTTCCTTGGCGGCGGAAGGGGTTACGGACTCGTCGCGGGCTTCCAGGGCGAGCCGTTCGCGGTGGGCGATTATCCACAGATACAGGTCGAGTTCGGTACGTTCCGGAAAGGCTACGAGGACGCGCTCCTCCCGGATCATGGCCGCTATCGGCGCGTAGTGGTACTCGTACCAGTCTCTCAAGACCTCCTCCGGGGAGACGTAGCGCCGCCAGAGCTGGCTTAACCGGAAGCCGTGCGCCTCGATGTGGGTCGCGAGCCTCCGGTAGTCGGCGACGTCGGAGAGCTCGACCTTTAGCTCCGGGAGGACGCGGTCGATTGGGAGCCTCTCCAGGAGGCGGCGGTGCTCCAGTTTGTACAAGAGGTCGCGCGCGGTGATGGCCGAGTCGATGGGAACTCGGCTCCTTAGCTCTATAACCTCGGCGTCGATCATCTCGACGCCTTGCTGATGGGCCACGCTGACGCGGTGGTTGCCGTCCCTTACGAAGTAGGCGTCCCCGATCTTGTACACGCTCACCGGCGGCAGCTCCTCGGCCCGGTGCATGGCCTGGTCTATCTTCTTCCACCGCCCTTCGAGGCTCGGCTTCGACGGCAGAAACGCCCGGTCGAAGTCCCTGTGCCGTCCGACGCTCCCCACGATCTTCGCCACCGGCACGACGCGCATCCCGAGGTAGGTCTGCTCCACCGCCCCCAGAGCACTCCGTACCTCGTCGAAGGAGAGCAGCTCGTTGGAGGCCGGGTCCTTGCGCAGGTACGACCCGAGGCGCCTCAAGAACGCTCGCCGTCGGGCGCGGGAGAAGTCCTTGTCCGCCTGCTCGTTCAGGTCCATGCTGGTTCCGTCCGAAGTATCACCACGCTAATCTACAACCCGCTCCTCCCACCGACAACCTCCCCGACCTCCTCTTGCGCTTCCAGGGTCTGGTGCCCGTACACGTTCACGACCCGCGTCGCGCCCCGGCTTGTGACTCGCTGGCTCCATGCCTCCGGGCCGTACAGGTGCACGTGGCCGTGCAGCCATAGATGAGGTTCGTGCCGATCTATGAGCGAGAGGAACGTCTCGAAGCCTTTGTGGCACTGATCTTCGCGGTCCCCGAGGCCGCAAGGCGGGGCGTGGGTCACGAAGAGGTCGGGCTTCTTGCGACCCCTCAAAGCCCTTAGGGCTATCTTCGCGGAGAGCAGGCGTCCCCGGCGGCGCATCGCGCGTTCGGTGTACTGGTTTGGTCCCCCAGAGTACCAGCGCGATCCTGAGAGGCCTGCCAAAACCAGACCACCCGCCTCCACGACGCGTCCGTCGAGGGAGATGCAGCCGGCGGGCGACTTCGCGTCCTCGGCCGGGTCGTGGTTGCCCCGCACGTAGTAGAGGGGAGTGCCGGAGACGGTGACGACGTACTCCAGGTACTCGAACGGCAGATCTCCGCAGGAGATGACGGCCTTAACTTCGGCGGCGTAGGAGGGGAGGCCCGCACCGTAGAGCACAGGCTCCACGACGTCGCTGATCGCGAGTATCTTCACGCGCCTTCTTCCATGATCCCTGAATCATACCTTCTCTGGGACCGAGACGAGCCAACGACCCAACCTCGGCGGTGGCGAGCACCTCGAAAACAGACCGGCCCTTATCTACGACCGCGAACTGCCCTTATTGCTGCTCTGTTTGCCCGAAGGTGCTCTGGCAGACGCTCAAGATCTCGACTTGTAGACTGATCGTAGATCCTGATGTATCTGCTTCCCCTTGAAGTAGGCTTCGAGGTAGTAGCGCTAGTCCGGCTGATTGGTCGTTGCTCTGTGAGGGTAGTAGCTTGAAGAGAACCTGAAAGAGAGGAAGGACACGCTTTATGGCCGGACCGGAGACCCCGAAGCTGATGGTGGACGTGGTCGTGCCCTCGGAGGAGGGACGCATACTGCTCATCCGCCGCGCGAGCGACCCCTACGAAGGCCAGTGGGCCCTACCTGGCGGCTTCGTCGAGGTAGGGGAGACGCTCGAGGAGGCGGCGGCCCGGGAGGCCAAGGAAGAGACCGGGTTCGGGATCGACATTGTGCGCCTCATCGGCGTCTACTCGGACCCCGACCGCGACCCTCGGGGGCACAACGTGAGCTGCGTCTACCTCGCCCGCGTCCAGGAGGGCGAGCCCACCCCCGCCTCCGCCGCCACCGAAGTCTCTTTCCTGGACCCCTCCGAGGTCGAGCTGGCATTCGACCACCAGAAGATCGCCTCGGACGCCCTCTCGGGCGGCGCTTCACCCACCTACTGAGCCTGGACGAAAATCTCCCGCGCCGAAGCCTCCCCCAAAGGGTGCTCCTGCCCCCTCGTCCTGGACGGTGACGATGCTGTTAAGGGCCCGGACCTCCTTGATGCGTAATTTACGCCCGGGCACTAGGCCGCGCTCCCCCAAGGTGGTTCAAGACCGACGAGCTCTCGTCACCGACCTTGAGGATGCGGACGCTCTGCCCCATCTCGGCCTCGCTCAAAGGCACCGATCTCTCGGGAGCCAGTTGCGGCAGCATCGCTGGGACTGCCGGCAGGAAGCCGACAAGCTGAAATGCTAGCCCGCTCTCCTATATACTTCCGCCGCTTTGAGGGATCGGGACCAGAGAAAGGCTTCCGGGCTCGCGGTGGGGTCGTGGGCCTTATACGACTTCTC
>JALZFJ010000105.1 GCA_030867425.1 Actinomycetota bacterium
ACGGGAAAGAGAGCCGACGAGCTCCTCGAAGACCGTCGAGGCGTGTACGTTGGCAGCGTTCAGCAATACTTTGAGAGGTATGCTGTCCGCGTACGTGTTGGGTGGCGTTTGAGGCCGGGCCTGCCCCGGTCTAGTGGATTGGCTTGGGTCCTTTCCTCCCCTTTTCGCAGAGAGGCTCGCCGAATACTCGCTCGCCGTGGTTTACACTCTTGTGCAGGCTAATGCCGATTGTGAATCCAGACGGACCGAAAGAGGCACCGGTGACGACATTTGTTCTCATACACGGTTCTTGGCACGGCGGATGGTGCTGGCGCAAGGTGGTCCCTCTCCTACAAAATAGGGGACACCGCGTCTACACGCCCACGCTGACTGGCCTGGG
Source organism: Actinomycetota bacterium (assembly GCA_030867425.1). Taxonomy (GTDB): domain Bacteria; phylum Actinomycetota; class Rubrobacteria; order Rubrobacterales; family Rubrobacteraceae; genus Rubrobacter_F. The sequence continues at coordinate 380 of JALZFJ010000105.1, forward strand.
CGAACGAAGCCACTTGCTATCGCCCGAGGTTGACCTCGGTACTCATATCCGCGATGTCTGCCAAGTCCTCGAGTACGAAGATTTGGATGGCGTCGCCCTCGTGGGCCACAGTTACGCTGGCATGGTCCTAAGCGGGGTTGCGGAGCAGATGCCCGAACGTATAGACCGACTTATTTATCTCGATGCGCTCGTTCCCCAGAACGGGCAGTGCGGGTTTGACGTTATGCCCGGTTCGAGAGAAGGGGCCGAAGAAGCCGCCCGAGCCAGGGGGCAGGGCTGGTTCGTGCCGCCGCCCGAACCGCAAGTTTTCGGCGTGGAAGATCCGGCGGATGTTTCCTGGATGAAAGCCCGCCTATGCCCAATGCCGTTAGCTGTTCACGAGCAAACCATTCAAATTACGAACGCCGATGCCCGGAGGCTGCCCAAGGGCTACCTTCTGTGCGTGGGTTACCGGATGTTTAGTCCCGCTGCCCAACGAGCCAAGGATGAGGCGGTACGGTACGCGAAAGCCCACGATTGGGACGTCCGCGAGGTCAAGGCCCCACACGACTCCATGGTCACAGCTCCTCGCGAACTGAGCGGTCTACTGATCGATATGGTAGCTGCGTAACCCCTTTAGGGTTCCGGATGGCCGGTATATAGACTGAGCCGGTTGGGAGTGGCATGAACGTGCCCCTGGGTACGCCCCTGGACATTATTCGGGAGGTCCTCCCCCTGGGTATAGTCGGGGGTAGCGGCGGATCCATTCTCCTCTGGGCTAAAGCATGTGAGGGAGGGCCGGAGCACCACCCCCCGGCCCTCCTCCTTCACGTCCTTCTATGTTGGCTCTCTACCTGAGCTTCGGATCGTTCGGGTTCGTCGGGTCCGAGTCAATTACGGTCTTGCAGTCGACGACCCTATCCCCCTCGCTTGGGGTGTAATAGGCGGTATCTCCGTCATCGCCTGTGCGCGTTTCTAGGTAGGCGCAGTCGATCAAGTCTCTTCTGGGGCCGCCGTAGATTGTGTCGTTGCCGCGTCCGCCTCTTAGCGTGTCGTTGCCCGGGCCACCCTTTATGATGTCGTTGCCGAAGCTGTGGCGGACCTCATCGTTGCCGCCCTTTGCATCTACTGTATCGCTTCCGTCGTAGGGGATTATCACGTCACGCGATTCGGTGCCTTCGAGTACATCGTCCCCCCGGTGCCCTGTACGGTGGCTGCCCATGCCATCCGGCTTGCGATCAGCACCGCCGAGGCCATCGAGGCCAGCAGTAAGATCATCTTCCTCATATAGCCTCAGGCCGCCTTTCTTTAGCAGTACAGAGTAGGATAGGTGTAAGCCCCCACCCTTGTTGCTTAACAGTGAGAACTTACCGGATATTCGGGGAAGGGGCAAGAGCTCATGTTGCATTCTTAGTCGCACTTAGTCGCATCTTCTGGGTGAACGGCCGAAGGGCTCACACCGAGTAGGGAGGCGGGCCGAACTCGGTATGGATCCTCCCCTCCGAAGACCTTCTGTCACGCCGGGCTGCTATCAGTACGATGCCTTATGCTTACTACGGCTCGCTCGTCGCTCATCCTGGCACCGCCATCCCTCGGGAGTCGAAGTACTCTCGGATCTTCTTCAAACCCAGCCTCATCCGGCCTTTTACCGTCCCGAGCGGCAGGTCCAAAAGGTCGGCTATCTCCAT
>JALZFJ010000201.1 GCA_030867425.1 Actinomycetota bacterium
ACGCCATCCCCCGCGAGAAGGTCGAGGAGCTGGCGGACATCCTCAACGCCGACAAGAAGGCGGTGCTCTCGAACTACGACGCCGCTATAGAGTCGGGGAACCAGTTCAGCCCCATGCTCATCAAGGAGAACGCGAGCCGCGAGGACGTCATGTACGTCAGCGAGCGGACCGAGGAGTTTAACGGCCTCGTCATCAACGACGACTACGTCCGAAACTATCCAAACACTTGGTTGGCCTCCCACGTCTTGGGCTACACGGGGGCAGTCACGGAAGGGGAGCTCGAAGGGAGCACCTTTGAGGGCCTGGGGAACGACGCCGTCGTCGGCAAGAGTGGTATCGAGCTGGCGTACGAGGAGATCCTGCGCGGTGAGCCGGGCGAGAAGGTGTACAACGTGGACGCTCTGGGGCGGCAGGTGACCGTTCGCAAGGCCGACGGGCAGCGCTACGACGGGAGGGCCGAAGAGATCCCCGAGCTCGGGCAGCCGGCCCGCACCACCGACCCTGTTCCGGGCAAAGACGTCAGGCTCACCCTGGACATGGAGCTGCAAAAGACGGCGGAAGAAGAGCTCGACGCGGCGATCAAGCGGGCTCAGTCCAACGGGTACTCGGGGACGGGCGGGGCTGTCGTCGCCATGGATCCCAAGACCGGCGAGATCCTGGCGATGACGGGCCGGCCGACCTTCGACCCGCAGATGTTCGTCGGCGGAATTACGGGTACCCAAGAGACCCAGCTATACGAGTACTTGATGAGCGAGGAGGCGAATGCCCCGTTCACGAACCGGGCCGTCAGCGGGGGCTATCCCGGCGCCTCGACTTTCAAGGTCTTCACCGGGATGGCAGGCCTCGAGCAGGGCGCCATCGGCCCCGGGACGACCGTTACCGACAAAGGCGAGTGCTGGCGCCCTGCGGGGGCCACATCTGGCTGCTGGCAGAGCTGGCGTGAGAACAGCCCCAAGTACTGGGCCCTAGGACCCCACGGTACCCAGAACTACGCCCAGGCTTTGGGGGACTCGAATAACAAGTTCTTCTTTCAGGTCGCCGACTGGATGTGGAACCGCACCGACGACGAGAACCTGTTGCCCAAGTACTACCAGCAGTTCGGTTTCGGCGAACCGACCGGCGTGGACCTCCCCGGGGAGATCGCCGGGCGGGTCCCCACCCGCGAGTGGCAGGAGGAGGCCGGAGGCACCCCCGACGACAAGCTTTGGACCGTGGGCCGGTGGGTCAACCTCTCCATCGGCCAGGGCGACCTTTTGGTTAGCCCGTTGCAACTCGCCCGCTCCTACGCCGCGATCCAGAACGGCGGCACCCTCGTGACGCCGCACGTGGGCCTCGATATCCGGGACCAGAACGGAGAGGTGGTGGAGAGGATCTCTCCGGAGCCCCAAGGCTCGCTCAACGTCAGCCCACAAACCCTCCAGAACACGATCCAGGGCATGAGGCTGGTTACCGGCAAGGGCGGGACCGCTGAGAAGATCTTTCAGGGCTCGAAGCTGCCTGTGGTCGGCAAGACGGGGACCGGCGAGATGTGGGGCAAGGATCCGGTAAACTTCTTTATCGGCTGGGCCGAGAACCAGGAGAATCCCCTGTTGGTACTCGTAATGATCGATGGCGGCGGCGCCTTCGAGCAGGGCAGCGAGGTCACCGCCGGCCCAGCTGCACGGGCCATCCTCGAGGCCTATCACGGCATCGAAAGCTCCTCCTCGAGCAGCTCCTCCTCGAGCAGCTCGTCTTCGGAGGAGAACCCTCAGGAGGATGACCCGGGGCAGACAGGTCGTATCGCGGGCCGTCCGCCGGAAGACGCTTCCGCAGGTTAGGGTCGAGGGGCTCCTTTGCCGTACGCGCTGGCACTCACGCTTCCCAGCCCGCCGTCGCCGGTGATCTTCGAGGCCGGACCTTTCTCCCTGCGTTACTATGGGTTGTTTATCGCCTTGGGAATAGCACTCGCGACCTGGGTTGCCGCCCGCGAGCTTGGTCGCAAGGGCTACGAACCAGCCTTGGCGGTCGACGGCCTGTTCTTTGTCTTGCCGCTCGGTTTTATCGGGGCGAGGGCCTACCACGTGATCACCGACTACTATCTCTACGACGGCAGCCCATACCCGTTCTTCCCTGGCATCTTCGAGGTCTGGAACGGCGGACTCGGAATCTACGGCGCCGTGATCGGGGGTTTCTTGGGCCTCCTTATCTTCGCCCGCGTCCGTGGCGTGAACCCCCTGGCTTTGGCCGATGCTGTTGCTCCCGGGCTCGTCCTCGCCCAGGCCGTAGGCCGCTGGGGCAACTACTTCAACCAGGAGCTCTTCGGCCGCCCCTCGGACCTCCCCTGGGCCATAGAGATAGCCCCCGAAAACAGGCCCCGGGGCTTCGCGGATGCCGAGGCATTCCACCCCACGTTCCTCTACGAGTCGATCTGGGACCTCCTCGTTTGCCTCATCCTGCTCTTCGTCGCCCGCCGCTTCGCGCGCAGCCTCAAGAACGGTGACATCTTCCTGCTCTACGTGAGCCTGTACTCTTTGGGGCGCTTCTTCGTGGAGACGTTGCGCGTGGACGATGCGTTCCTCATCGGCGGCGAGAGCGTCGCCAGCGCCATCCGTGGCAACCTCTTTGTCGCCAGCACCCTCGCCCTCACCTTCGCCCTAATCCTCTTCCTGCGCCACGCCGGCACCGGTCGCGGCTCGCCTCGAAAACCAGCAGACGGCTGAAGTCAGCCCTTGAGGGAGGTCCCCGAGGTTGCTAACCTTCAAAGGTAAATGAAAATTTTTTTCGATTAACGAGGGCAGAAGCTATGCTGGAAGCGGCGATCGGAAGGATGCGGGGGCGGGGGTACAAAGCGACGCCGCAGCGTGTGGCGGTGTTGCGTGCGCTCGCTGCGGAGCAGCATCAGAGCCTCGAGGAGATTCGGGGGCGGTGCCCAGAGGTCGGGTTGGTTACAGTGTACCGCGCGCTGGACCTGTTGGGCGAGCTCGAGATCGTGCGCCGCCTGGACTTGGGGGACGGGGCGCGCTATGAGCTCGCCCGGGACCACCATCACCACATGATCTGCGAATCCTGCGGCGACATCTCCGAGTTCGACGAGTGCCCGCTCGACCCGGAACTTCTGCCCTCGAAAAGCGCAGACTTCGAAATACGGGCTCACAGCCTGGAGGTCTACGGACGATGCGGGGCGTGCAGGTAAAGAGACGGCGGGTCGGGGCAATGTGGCTCGAGAGCACTTATGTAGAGTATGGGAGGTCGCGTCGGTGAACGCGGTACTCGTGGCCGTGCTTGCGGCAGTAGGCTTTTCGGCAGCGAGCCTTCTGGCCCTGCTGGGCAGGGAGCTTAGGGCAAAAGGTCGATCTTATTCGGCTGCCTTCGCGGCCGGGCTACTGCTTGCTCTGGCGTTCGCGGATCTCTTCCCCGAGGGATTAGAACTCGCCGGAGAACCGGCGATCGCAGGTTTCGTAGGAGGTTTCACCATTTTGTTCTTGACCGAGGCGCTCACCCGCGCCCACACGCACAGCTCGCTAGAGGA